>CAKZKZ010000827.1 GCA_937124495.1 uncultured Dokdonia sp.
TAGATCGTTTTTAAAAAGATCTTTACAAACATCTAGCGCTTTTGGAGAAACGTCAAACCCTACATATTCTGGATATTTTGCAAGTGTGAGTTGATGTCCATCACCAGATCCAAACTCCATCACTTTATCAATCTTATTTTTTTCTACAAATTGATTTAAAAATTCAGCTTTATAAAGTGCTAATCTTCCATAGCTACCGCTTCCAGAGTTCCCACTTTGAACATATCGATCATCCCAATATTTTTTTGATCCGATAAAAGTATCAACCACTTCTTCTCTTTTCAACACCTTTTTAAGGGCCTTTCCTAGTTTTGTCTTTCCTATTTTTTTCTTTAGAGCGCGTAGCATAATTGTTTACTTTTTGAATATAATTGACAATACCTTTGTAAAGGTGGTGAATAATTTTAATGCATATTTATTATGAGATATCTTATGTATAGATGCTACTAACGTAGCATTTTTATCTTTATTCAATACCTGTAATGTCTCATAATCAGATTTAAATCCTTGAAAGTGGTCTATAATACTTTCTTCTTTTTCCTGTAATAATAATGCGCGATGTTTTGGATCACTTGAGATACCATAAGCATCAAAATTTGAAATGACTAGATCCATGCGTTCATAGGTAGCATCATGTTTAAAAATAGCGCATACATAATAATCCCAGTCTGCTACTATTTTAAATTTTTCATTGTATAAACCTATTCGTGTAAATAAATCTTTCTTAAAAAATAGCGACGGATGCGGCAAACTCCCTTTATGAAAAAAATAATAAAAACTAAGAACCTCTGGATATTTCCGGATACGATCTCCTTCTGTAAATTGCATCATAAGATCTCCATAATAAAAATCTTTACCTCCTGCTAAAGTGGGTACAACGGTTTCAATAACATCATCAGATCGTAAGCTATCACCACTATTTATAAATAGTAAATAGTCTCCTGTAGCTTTCTTCACCCCTTTATTCATCGCATTATAAATACCTGAATCTGGTTCTGATATTTTTATAGCGTTATAAAGGGTATATTTTTCTAATACCTCTTTACTACCATCTGTAGAATCACCATCAATTATAATGTGCTCTATATGCGTATACGTCTGCTTAGCAACACTCTCTAATGTTGTAGCAAGACCACTGGCATTATTGTAATTTATGGTTATTATAGAAATTTGCAATGTATATACGTTTAAAACTAATTATATTATTTTAACAACTAATTGATGTTCTCAAGAAAGTCATTTACATTAAAAAAATGCTTTTCTACTAATTTGACTTTATCCTCTGACAAATCCCACCATTTAGATTTTAATAAATCTTCAATAACCTTATCTTCAAATCTATATTTTATTATTTTGATAGGATTCCCTACAGCTATAGCATATGGAGGTATATCTTTAGAAACAACAGCCCCTGCACCAATTACAGCTCCATCTCCAATTGTCACACCATCTAGAATAGTAACATTCATACCTATAAAAACATCGTTTCCTATTAAAATAGGTAATGTCTCTTCTACCTTATCTGTATTACTCAGAGTTACTCCATTTTGTTTTTTTGTAGAATAAAACATAGGATGTGTAGAAACTCCCTTTACTGGATGAATTCCCCATCCAGAAATTAAATTTGGTCCAATAGAACAATACTTTCCTATAATAGTATTATTTATAAGAGCGTTATGAGCAACATATGAATAATTCCCAATTATTGAATTATTTAATTTATAGTCTGGATACAATTTAGCATTATTCCCTATATAACTATGTACAGTTGAGGTGATCTCTATTGAAGCATTACGATGCTTCAATTCAGGAAAAAATTTAAACCCAATACGCCTGATTACTCTTTTTATTTTTTTCTTAATTCCTTGTTTTTGAAGTGACGGCTTGTTTTGATTTTTTTCATAAAATGCTACGATACTCGCAGCAGCGATCTCATTTTCTTTTAAAGGTATTTCTTCCACTTGAATACTAGAAGCCAATTTTTTATTCTCAAAATAATCAGTAGCTCCATTATGGACTCCCGTATTATCAAAGCCAATATTGTTAACTAAAGATACTGACGGATACAATGTATACCCATCTTGAAGAACAACTGAAACATGCCATTTAACAAACCATGTATTTAATCGTCCTGAAATATTATGAGCTAACTGACTACTTAAATAATCTCCTCCAAATTTATTTACTTTCTCGAATAAATTTTTCTCCTTAAAATTTTTCCATAAATCCATTGTATTAGTATTTAAGGAACTCCAAGATGTTTTCCAAGTAGCCCATCCCCAACAAAGTGCTACATTAAAAAAAAAGGTTTCTGGCAAGTCTTCATTATGCGGATACATAAAACCTGAAATATGCATCACCTCTTTAGTATCTTTATAGAGGTTTAAAGCATCATTCATATAATTCAAAAACCCTTTGGAAGTAACGATATCATCTTCTAAGACGATAACTTTTTCGTGCTTATTTACTATTTCAGTAACTCCTTTTATAATATTTGCTGCTAGCCCTATATTTGAAAGACGTTCTATAATATGGACTTCCTTACACCATTTTGTTTGGCTGATAACTTGCCTTGTTTCAGCTATCTTTTCAAGATTTTTAGCATCAGCATTCTCTTTTGGCCCATCTGCATAAATATAAAGTACAGATTCACTAGCGCCCTCATTATTCTTAAGCGCCTCTAATGTCTGTAACGTATGTTCAGGTCTATTGTATACAAAAAGAACTATTGGGCTTAGCATGATTATTTGGTGTTAATGCTTATTATATTTAAAAATAGCTTGTTCAAGAACAGTATCTATACTTTTAATATGATGAGACATCGTATAATTTTCTACAATTCTTTTTCTTGCACGATCTCCCATCATTTTTCCTTCTTGTTTATTTTTTAATAACCTAATCATAGATTTGGCCATTTCATCTACATCTTTTTCATCACATAAGAAACCAGTTTCTTCTTCCACAACTATATCCTTTATTCCAGCATGTCTTGTAGAAATTACTGGAATTCCAGATGCTTGCGCCTCCATAATAGCAACAGGTGTTCCTTCCATATCTCCTATACTACTTGTAATACTATGTTGGACATAAGCCCTAGAATCAGAAAGTATCTCTCTAAACACATCTGGAGTTATTACACCAGGAAAAGAAACAGCATCAGAAATGCCATAGTAATCTACTAAGTTTTGGCAAGTATTTAAGAGCTGACCATTACCCGCTAAAATAAGCTTAGCATTTGGAACTTCTTTTAATGCTTTCGCAAAAGCGAGTATTGTAAAATAAGGTGCTTTCTTATCAACAAAACGACCTATTCCTACTAATTGTTCTTTTGAAAATGTAGGCTTGATTTCTAAAAACTTATCATTAGGTCCGCAGGGAGTATATGTAATTTTAGATCTTTCACAACCAAGTTTCACCAATGCTTCTTTCATTTCTGTAGAAACAACAATAATTGAGGTTGCATGCTTAAATACTTCCTCATAATTATTACACTCTTTTACTATCTCATATATAGATGCATCATACCCGTGAAAATGTACAACAAACGGAATCTCTAATTGCTTTAAAAAAGGTAACAAGCTGTGAGCATGAGTGCCAAATTCAATCAATATCACATCTATATCATTATCAATCATCGATTGAATGAGAACAGACCACATTAGATAATTGTAACTAGGCTTTTTAAATTTGCGCTTAATTTTAGTTACGTATGATACAGGTCTATGATGTAAATTCATAGAAGAATTTTCTAGTTTAATATCAAAACGAGTTCCATAATAATAAAACATATTACCCTGTAACAGAGTCTTATGTGCATAGACAAACGTTTCTGAATACACAGCCTCATTCGGGGAAAAAAGAGCAATATTTATATCTTTACTTGTCATTTATATGCGATTCCAGTAAGCCCTGTTATCATTTGACTTTCTTTAAAAGTCACTTTTTTATTTGTATCCATGGCAATTAATTTTTTGATCACTGGTTTTAATATGATAGATAATATCTTTCTTTTAGAATTTGGCATATCACTTCTTCTTACCCATAATCCGAGCATTTGAGCCATTGATGCATGCCAGCCACCAGTAGCTTGTATTTTTATAGCATTAAATCCAGTACTATTTAATTTTCTTTCTAAAGAAAAAGGGGTATACCTATACTCATCATTTGGCACTTCGTGCAATGGCCATAAAAAAGGAACCGTAAAAAAGAACACTCCACCGGGTTTCAACACACGATAAACTTCCTTTAATATCTTTTCTGGATCTGGACAATGTTCTAACACTTCTGTACCGAAAGCGCAATTAAAACTATGATCATCAAAAGGCATTACATGACCATCCCAAGAAAAATCTGGTTGAACAGATTGGTCATATGTTATAGCTGATTCTATATCTAACCCTGTATATTCTTCTACATTGCTATTATTTAAAATATAGTCTCGATATGGCATTTTACCACAACCTATATCTAGTAGATTACCATCAAAAAAAGGAAGAGCTTTCTTTAATCCATTAAAAATAGAAGTTCGAATGTAGTAACTATCTAAGTTACTTTTTTTGAATCGAATTTTTATAAAATTGTCATACATAGATCAAATCAATCTTAGAATTATTTTAATAGTTCAAAGTTTTTAATCACCGATTGATAAGCATTATTTCTAATACTATCGATACGATCCAAATAGTACTGGTGATCATTCAAGAACTCTCCTGCTCTATAAACCCATTGATCTGCATCTTCTTCGTAAGAAAAAGCATATTTACTAATATCTAATTTATTAAATACACCAATAGTTTTATCTTCATATCCAATATTTAATGCAGGAATCCCAGCGATCAAAGATAAAATAGCACCATGCAATCTCATACCTATATAAGCGTCCTGATTACTTAAAAAGTCTACAAACTCAGCTAGCGACATTTTCTCATCTACTATAGTACAAGAATTTGAAAACTCATTTTTTAATGAATTCACTATATTTCTTGCAAAATCAGAATCATCTACATAATCTTCTAAGCCTTGACAAGTAGATAAGAATGTTAATGAATATCCACTACTTATTAAAAATTCGCAAAGTGTAATTGCTTTTTCTAAATTTTGCTTACTACTCTCTTGATAACTCCATTCTCGAAAATTAAGAACAATATTTTTAACCAATTTATCTCGCTTAACATTTTTAGCATATTTAGGAACTAAGTAAAAAGCTACGTCATTACTCACATAAACATTATTACAATGATGTCCAATCTTTTTAAGATGCTTCAAAGAGATATCTTCCCTAAGAAAGATTGATTTTGCATTATTAAAAACTTCAATAAGATTTTTATAATTTGATTCCTTCCAAAAAGGTCCCACCGATTGCCCAAAAACAACATAAGGGACTTTTAGTTCATCATGGATAAATCTTAAGGTCTTTAACCTATCATCATATCCATAAAAATCGTGAATATACCCACCAGCTCCAACGATTACTAGATCTGTTTTTTTTAAAATATTAAATACTTTACGTTCTTCACTTGTCGCAAATATTTGGGATAGTTTCGTATAGTAAGAAGATTTAAAAGATCTCTTTAAATACTTCCTAATTCTTTGTTTAAAAGAAAATAATTTAGGATTTCCTCCACCCACATTTTTCATAAAAACATACTCCCAATCCCAATGAAAAGAAATATTAGGTATTACTTTTCTCGTGAGTATAGGATTATTACAAAGCACATTAATTGTAGGGCTCTCAAAAGTGTCCTTAAGACCTAAAATAGTACCAAAAAGCAAAGCTTCATCACCTCCATTTATAGGTGCTGTATTTACAATAGTGATATTAGTTTTAGTATTCCTCAAAAATAAAAATGTATTTATTAGTTTTTTTATTTAATAGCAGGTAGATGAATTTTACATTAATCGCTCTATAACCAAACGTTCTTTTTCAATAAATTTATATTGGCCTTTTTTATCTGAAAAAAAATCATCGGTAGCCTTTTTACATCCTGAATAGTAGTAGTAATCATCTATAATCAAAATGCCTCCTATAGATAAAAAAGGTGTAATCCTCTCTAAGGATACCATTACTGAATCATACCAATCACAATCTATATGAGCCAATGCAACTGGCTTATCTATTTTTAATGTATCCTCGTAATATCCTTTTATAAAATGAATATTATTTTGATCTATGTTAATATTAAACAACTCAAAACTCTTCTTCACTTTATTTAATAAGTCTTTTTCATAGCCATAATATAGATCTCCATCAATTCCTTTTGATTTTCCACTTTTAATTACTTCAAATCTTTCATGTATATCATCTTCATCCTTTTCTGTTGGTTCTGGCATTAATTCAAAAGAATCAAAAATTCTAAAATCTCTTTTTTTATTTTTAAATTTCCCAATTAAAATAGAGCTCCCTCCTAAAGCGCAACCTGTTTCAAGAATATCTCCAGGTATTCCTTTCTTATCAATAGCATATATTGACAAAGCTAATAGCCTCAAAGCATCAGTAGATAAATAAGTCAATTTTAACGTCTTGACACGTCTAATAAGTTTATCTACTTTACTCTCGAAATCTAGCTTTAATTTTCTTTTTATTTTATATAATACACCCATTTAAAACCAATTTTAATCCAATCAAAAACTAAATAAATTACTATACTCTTAAAAAACTATTTATTTAATAAGTGTAATCATTCACTTAACTTCTCAAAAACAAATATTGTAGCAAAATTATGATTAACACTTTTTAATGTAAACCCTCTATCTAAAAATAATTCAATTACATCATTTTTCGTTAAATTATTAACCCAAGTTCTACGTTCTCTATCTTTTATATCTGGAAACTCTTCTGCTGTACAATATGATAAAACGCATTTAGTTTGATTAAAAACAATTTGATCAACAAACCAAGAGTAATCATTTATATATTCTAGACACCCACTTACAAAAGCAGTATTCGCAATTACATTAGGATACTCATATTTATTAAAATTACAGATTAAAGTACCCTCTCCTCTATCTTTATAATCAACCGGAAAATATCTATTTTTTTCACTTAGATATTCCTTTAACCACATCTCTCCACAACCTAAATCTAAAATATCGTCATCATCTTCAATATATTCAGACATATTTTCAATCCTAACTTTCCAAGCCTCATTAAAATACTCTATATCCTTCCATTCAGTCTTCTTAGTGGTTTTAAATAGTTTAAGGAATTTCCCAATTAATTTTTTCACATATATAACCATAATCGTATTTTAAATCTGCATATTTTGTCCCTGTTGATACAATTTCAAATGTTAATAAATTCATTTTTAATTCTACAGTCGGCCCAGTATTACTTATGATAGAAAAATCTATATTATATACTCCTGGAGTTAATAGGTTGTTAGGCAAAACAGCTGTAACAGTATAATTACTATTAGAATTAACATCCATACGCCTACAAGTAGTTATC
>CAKZKZ010000828.1 GCA_937124495.1 uncultured Dokdonia sp.
GTTTAAGTAGTTTATTGCGCTCATCTTGTAATTGTCTTCCAAGTCTCTGTTCCTTTTCTAAAGCGTTTCTGTTGTAATCATCAAAATCAAGTTCTAGTTCATCTAGTTTTCTTTTAGCTTGAAATGTCAATGCATTACTACTTTTAAATCGGAATATGAATAAGAGGAGTCCTAAAAATAATACTCCAATAATACTCCACATCATTGTTTGATAACTGCCTTTACTCATTTGTGCACCAAAAAAGTTCATGCTATCTTTTTCTAGATTTGTGTCCTCTAGCGTTTTTTGAGTATTTGTTAGATTGGTATTTAAGCTAGAAATTTCAGAGGTTTGATCTGTTATGCGCTTATTGAGGGTTGTTATCTCTGTTTTGAGTGTTGTTACACTATCAGAAAGTTGCACGCGATATCGATCTAGTTTTGTGCGATCAATAACCTTGTATCGTTTTGCCCCATCTTTATAATTGCCACTCGAACTTATGACTTGGTCATATTGATCTATAACGGTTTTGGAAGAAGTGTCTTGTGTTTCTTGAGCTTGTACATTTAAGAGCACACTTAAGCATAGGATTAGTAGGGGGAGTGTCGCTTTTGTCATGAGTTTTTAGGGTGTTTAGTCAATTACAAATAGTTATGTGACTAGTTCATGGGTTTGTTTGTTGCAAAAATACTAGAAATAATCAACTTAAATACGTTTAGAAGTAAGACTTGGTTCTTTCGTGATCAAAAAAAAGCTCACTTTTTAATAAGTGAGCTTTTATATCGTGTTATTCTTTATACATTCCAGTAAAGGAACGTATCGATTAATAATATGTAAAACGTCTTACTTTAGAAATGTATTTGGCAAGTCGTATGACTTGGTGACTGTATCCATACTCATTGTCATACCATACGTATAAAACAATGTTTTTTCCGCCTTCTCTTACAATAGTAGCTTTACTGTCATAAATACTTGGAGCTGATGATCCAACAATATCGCTAGAAACAAGTTCGTTATCTATAGAGTACTTTATTTGTTCAACAAGATCACCTTCAAGTGCATACTTTCTTAACGTAGCATTAAGGTCTTCTAAGCTTGTTTCTTTGTCAAGCTCTAAATTTAATATTGCTAAAGATCCATTAGGCACTGGTACACGAATAGCATTTGAAGTTAACTTCCCTTCAAAAGTCGGTAATGCTTTGCTTACTGCTTTTCCTGCTCCTGTCTCTGTAATCACCATATTAAGAGCTGCAGCTCTTCCTCTACGGTATTTACTATGCATATTATCTACTAGATTCTGATCATTTGTATATGCATGTATCGTTTCTAAATGTCCATATTTTACACCGAAAGAATCATCTACAGCTTTAAGAACTGGTGTGATTGCATTGGTTGTACAAGATGCAGCAGAAAAAATAGATACTTCATCTGGGTTGTGTTCTAGGTGGTTTACTCCGTGCACTATATTAGGGATTCCTTTTCCTGGGGCGGTCAATAATACTTTAGCAACTCCTTTTCCTGCAAGGTGTCTGCTTAGTGCTTCATGATCTCTAAAAGCACCAGTATTATCAATGACAAGGGCATCGTTTATTCCGTAGGTAGTATAGTCAATATCTTCAGGTGCATTTGCACTAATAATGTGTACTGTCGTACCGTTAATAATAAGTGCTTTTTTATCTAGATCTACAGCAATTGTACCTGCAAAATCACCATGTACAGAGTCGCTCTTAAGTAATGAAGCTCTTTTTTCTAAAACAGTAGCATCTATTTTACCACGAGTGACAATAGCTCGTAATCGCATTTGTGCTCCTTTACCAGTGCGTGTCATAAGCTCTCTAGCTAATAAACGACCGATACGTCCAAAACCATAAAGTACAACATCTTTTGGAATGATGTTATCGCTCATTTTTGCTGGTTTCAATTTTTTGGCAACAAAAGAGGTAGCACTAATATGATCTTCTTCAAGATGATATTCATAGGTAAGTTTTCCAATATCTAATTTTGCAGGAGGAAGCTCTAATGTTTTTATAGCTTCAGCAATCTCTACGCTATCAAAAATAGAGATATGCTTTTCTACAAAAGCACCGGCATACTCGTGTAAGTCTAAAATCTCACTTACATTTCTGTCTATAAGTTGATTTCTGAAAAGAACAAGCTCAATGGATTTGTCATACCATAAATCGCTTGCGATTTTAATAAAGGCTACTGCCGCTCTGCGGCGATCTGCTTGAAAAGAAAGTTCTGTTTCGTAAGTATCTAGATGACTCATGCTACTATTTGTGTTTTTGAGTGTTGTTTATTTTATAATAACACCCTTTTAAATTTTCGGCAAAAGTATAGATTTCAAACGTTTTCGTAATAGAAAAAACAAAAAAAAAGCTCTTTTATTTTAAAAGAGCTTTAGAATGAAGATTATATTGTGAATTAGATTATTTGTAGAAACTAGTTTTCAAAGATAAAACGGTTGCGTTCTCCTTTTTGATCTACAAAAACAATGCTAACTGGTTCATTAGGGTTTTTATTTTGAAAAATACGTTTTACATCTTCTATATTTGAGACCTTTTGATCGTCTATTTCTGAAATGACAAGTCCTCGTATATTATAACGTCTCATTTCCTGAGTGAGCATACGATTAATAACTACTCCATTTTTTGCTTTATATTTTTTAAGATCTTTAGGAGAAGCGTTTTTTACTTGTATTCCTAGTCTATCTATATCAAAAGTCACAGATTTAATAAGCGTTACTGCTAAAGTTACTTCTTTATCTTCACGTAATAAGTATACTTGTACGACATCATCTGGACGTTTTGAGCTTATATATCCAGATAAATCTGAAAATTTATTAATTTCTATATTATCGATACGCTTAATAATATCTCCAGTTTTTATTCCTGCTTTTTCGGCGCCACTTTCATACTCTACACCGCCTACATAAAACCCTTCTGTAGTTTTGATTTCTCGTTCTTTTAATTCTTCTGGGCTTATAGAATTTACAGATAATCCACTTACCCCTATAATTCCTTTTTGTACAGAACCAAATTGCATAATATCTTCTACGATTTTACGAGCATTGTTTGAGGGTACTGCAAACGCATATCCTACATAGGATCCTGTTTGTGAAGTAATCGCAGTATTAATGCCTATAAGTTCTCCGTAGGTGTTTACAAGTGCTCCACCACTGTTTCCAGGGTTGATAGCGGCATCTGTTTGTATAAATGATTGATAGTTTGAATCAGACTCATCAATATCTCTCGCTTTTGCTGAGATAATACCTGCGGTCACAGTAGAGGTAAGGTTGAAAGGATTTCCTACGGCAAGTACCCATTCACCTACTTTAGCGGCATCACTATCTCCAAAAGCAATATATGGTAACTCATCTCCTTCTGTATCTATTTTAATAAGAGCAATGTCTGCTTTTTCATCAGTTCCTATAAGGGTGGCCTTGTATTTGCGGTTGTCGTTTAAAGCAACTTCAATCTCGGTAGCCCCGGCTATGACGTGATTATTGGTGATAATAAACCCGTCGCCAGAGATAATAACACCGCTTCCAGCGCCAACAGTACCTCCTTTTTGTCCTCCACCACGTAAAAATTCCATCATGTTACGTGGTTGCGAGTACTCTTGTTTGTTACTCACATGTACAACACCGTTTACCGTACGCTCGGCAGCTTCTGTGAAGTCAATAGCAGAATTTGCAGCCGCAGTATAGGTTGTTGGTGTAAACACGGGAAGACTAGATGGTTGATTTTGAACTATGTTAGGTGTAGGAACAGGTTCTTCAATAAATAATTTGTAAGCGCCTAGAGTAATAACACCTGCTAGGACAGCAACAGAAAGTAAACTTGCTATTTTTTTCATAATCATTTTCATTAGGTAGTTATATAATGTTAAAATTAAAAAATTAGTATATATAGAATTCATATTTAACTGCCTTTTAACAGCACAGGCAATATGCTAATTCCTTATTTTTGTCGTTCATTTATACACAGCATGACAATACCATTTTATAAATATCAAGGCACAGGTAACGATTTTGTCATGATTGACAATAGACATTTGTTTTTTCCTAAGGATAATATTCAGCTTATTGCTAAGCTTTGTGACCGCAAATTTGGTATAGGTGCCGATGGATTGATTCTCTTAGAAAATCAAGATACCGTAGACTTTAGGATGGTGTATTATAATGCAGATGGTAATGAGAGTAGTATGTGTGGTAATGGTGGGCGTTGTATTGTAGCTTTCGCGAAAGCGTTAGATATCATACAGACTACAACTACTTTTATGGCTATTGATGGTTTACATGAGGCTACGGTGATAGATGAAGTTGTACATTTGAAAATGCAAGATGTCGCTACTATAAAAGTGACTACAGCGTATAGTTTTCTGGATACAGGGTCACCACATCACGTAGAGATTGTTGAAAATTTATCGGCATTTGATATTAAAGGAGAAGGAGCACGTATACGATATAGTGATCTATATGGAAGCGCAGGGAGTAATATTAATTTTGTGTCTCAAAAAGAATCCAATGTTTTTGCCGTGCGTACTTATGAACGTGGAGTGGAAGATGAGACGTTAAGTTGTGGTACAGGGGTTACGGCTGTAGCACTGGCAATGCATAATCAAGGAAAGACGGTAGCAAATCGTGTGCGCCTTGCTGTAGAAGGAGGGGAACTCGAAGTGAGTTTTGAGAAAGGTGATAACGGATATCATTCTATTTTTCTTATTGGCCCCGCTACATACGTTTTTGAAGGAGAAATCACATGGTAACACTTAAAGGAAATAGTGTTTTTTTAAGGGCCTTGGAGCCAGAAGACTTAATAGAGGTACATCGTATAGAAAACGATGAGCGTCTTTGGTCGGTAAGTGAAACGCTAACCCCTTTTTCTTTATTCAGTATTAAAGAATACCTTGCTAATGCGCACAAAGATATTTATGAAGTAAAACAATTGCGTTTAGCGATTTGTGATACAAAAACAAAAGAGCTTATAGGTCTTATTGATCTTTTTGATTATGATCCATATAATGCAAGAGCTGGGATTGGAATTCTTATTGAAGCAGAAGCCGATAGGGGGAAAGGATACGGAAAAGAAGCTTTGGAATTAATGCTTAATTATGGGAAGAAACATTTGAAATTACATCAATTATATGCCAATATTCTAGAAGATAACGTAGCTAGTATACAATTGTTTAAAGGTGCTGGTTTTGTTGTTGTAGGAATTAAAAAAGATTGGAGGCGAGTGAGTGCAGAAGGAGACCGCTTTCGCGAAAGCTATAAAAATGAACTATTATTTCAACATCTATTATAATGTATATTAAACGAATTTTATTAATCATTGCCCTTATTGGAGTTGTTGTAGGGGGTGTTTTTGCATACACTGTTTATGGAGCTATCTTTTCTCCTAATACAGCATTTGAAAATGATGAAGCATACTTATTTGTAGCTTCTGATGCTACTTTTGAAGATATAAAAGAAGATATAGCGCCTTTATTAAAGGATGTGGAATCATTTGTTTCTATCGCAGAGCGTAAAGGTTATGTTTCTAATATTAAGCCAGGTCATTTTGCTATTAAAAAAGGGATGAATAATAATGATATTATTAATACCATTCGTAGTAGAAATAAACCTGTTAAAATAGCATTCAATAATCAAGAACGTATAGAAAACCTTGCAGGACGTATTGCTACTCAAATAGAAATAGATAGTCTGTCATTACTTCTAGCGATGAAAGAGCCTAATTTTTTAAAGGCTAATGGGTATACAGACCAAACGGCGCTTAGTATGTATATTCCTAATAGTTACGAATTGTACTGGAATATTTCAGCAACAGGATTTAGAGATCGTATGCTTAAAGAGAATAAGCGTTTTTGGAATGATACTCGTAAAGCAAAAGCAAAACTGTTAAAGATGACTCCGGAGCAAGTATATACTGTGGCTTCTATTGTTCATAAAGAAACAGCTAAAGTAGAGGAAAGGCCTCGTGTTGCTGGCGTATACCTTAATAGAATTAAAAGAGGGATCAAACTAGATGCTGACCCAACAGTCATATTTGCTGTGAAAAATAAAGCAAATGATTGGAATATGGTGATCAAAAGAGTGTTGTATAAAGATTTGGAAATAGAATCTCCATATAATACCTATCGAAATGCAGGAGTGCCTCCAGGACCTATTTTTATGCCAGATATTTCTGCTATAGATGCTGTTCTTAATGCAGAAAAACATGGGTATTATTATTTTGTAGCAGACATTGAGCGATTTGGTTATCATAAGTTTGCAAAGACACTTTCTCAACACAATGCCAACAGTGCTGCTTATAAGCGCTGGATTAATAGCCAAGGTGTACGACGTTAAATCTTAAAAAACTGTTCATAACCCTGTTCCTAACTTTTCGGTTGGTCGTGCTTCACGTGCTCTCTTAACTCGTAATTTTAAGTATCAATATGATTGCAGTTTAGTGTTGCACTTGACGTTTTAAAAGAAGCTAAAATGTCATTTATGTTTTTTTAAGTATTTTTTCTTAAAAGAATCTTAATGTTAGAATCGACGAAAAGCACTGATAATAAAGGGTTTTGTTAAATAAACAGTCGTTTCTGTTACTTTATCGATTTTTGTTTGGTAGATTGTTTTATTGTTGTATTTTTGCCGGCCGAAATAGACAGCACTTTATAAAGTTTTAAAAGTTAAAAACTTTAGCAGTCGAAAAGCGATTATATGATAAGACACCTGGTTAAAATCACTGTCCTTCCATTTATGATAGGACTATTGTCACTAGGAAATATTTCAGAAAAGAAACGGGATCTCACTAATGCTAATGACTTTTCTCAATATTCAACTGAAGGTTTAGATCTTCACTACACAGTGCCTTTACCTGAAGAAACACTTCAGGAGGTAAACCACTCCTATTTTCCTCTAGCGCTTACAGGGCAGATGTATATAGGATTTAAAGAAGCCCTTGCTTTTAAAGAATCTCAAGGAAATTACTTTACAGTAAATACTTTCGGGTATATGGGTAAGTATCAATTTGGTGCTTCTACTTTAGATGTAATAGGTATAAAAAATACGAAGAACTTTATCAAAAACCCTGTTTTGCAAGAGCAAGCATTTTTATTAAATACTTCTCGAAATAAATGGGTCCTGAGACGTGATATAAAACGTTTTTCAGGTAGATGGGTAGGTGGTATAAAGGTTACTGAATCTGGTATACTCGCTGCAGCTCACCTTGCAGGCCCAGGAAGTGTTAAACGTTTTTTACGCTCAGGAGGTCAAGAAGGTTTTAATGATGCTTTTGGAACTTCTATAGAAAGTTATCTAAAGAAATTTTCAGGATTTGATATGTCTTTTGTCCAGGCGGTTAAGAGGCCAAAATTAGAAGACCTTTTGTAATATAGAATCATAATTAGGATTGTTACAAAAAAAACTCCTAGCAAATGCTAGGAGTTTTTTTTGTTTCTATGTGTTTGTATTTGGTTTTATCT
>CAKZKZ010000829.1 GCA_937124495.1 uncultured Dokdonia sp.
ATAATGTTTCTTCTGTATGTTGTGCACTCGTCGTAGGAGGAGGAATGTGTGCATGCATCTCTGCTAATCCTGGAATAAGATATTTTCCAGTCCCGTTAATGACGGTGGTGTATGCTTCTGGATGTTCAATCAAAGCATTGATTGTTTTTATTTTACCCGAATCAATGACAACTTGTTGTGAAGGAATTTCTTTTCCCGAACGCACATCAATAATCGTCACATCGGTAATGAGTTGTGCAGATGTACTTACGGTTTCCTGTGGTTGTGTACAAGAAATAAAGAATATAAAAGCAGCAAATATGGATACTAAAGTTTTCATAGCAGTAGATTTTAAAAGGTATCAATAACGAGTACGCCTTTGTTTTTAAATTGATTCATTGCTGGAAGTTCGGTCATCGCATCTTTTAATGTGATCGTCCGTTCGATTAATTTTTCGGGATGCAACTGTCCGTTTTGATCATCGCGAGCATTTCTGGATAGCGATGTGCTTGCATTCCGTGACTTCCTATAATTTCTAATTCGTCCGAAAGTACTCGATCCATAGGTACTTTTTGGTGTTTATGATCACCTGTCATCAGTCCTACTTGGATGTGTTTGCCTCGTTTACGTAAACAGGAAATCGAATTAAAACAGGTCACAGCACTTCCCAAAGCATCGACAGATACGTGTGCACCTCCTTGTGATAGTTCTTTGATATGTGCTACAACATCAGGATGATTGCTTGCATTTATGGTGTGTGTGGCGCCTACCGTTTTCGCGAAAGCTAACGTCTCCTCATGAATATCGATAGCAATTACCTGCGCTCCCACCGCATGTGCAATCATAATAGAAGACAAGCCAACACCACCACAACCGTGTATGGCTACAAATTGACCTCCATGTACTTTTCCTTGGTCTATAATGGCTCTGTAGGAAGTGATGAATCGGCATCCTAATGTAGCGGCAGTAATGTCGCTGATTTCTTCGGGAAGCTTGACAAGATTGGTCATCGCATAATCCACAGTTGTATATTCTGCAAACGAACCCCAATGGGTAAAGCCTGGTTGTGATTGGGTATCACATACTTGGTGATTTCCAGAAATACACTGAGAACAAGATCCACATCCACAAACAAAAGGCATGGTAACGCGATCCCCAATAGCAAATCCTTTGACGTTTTTTCCTAGCGCTTCTATAGTGCCAGCCAACTCATGGCCAGGAATATGTGGTAATTGAATATCTGGATCATGTCCCATCCATCCGTGCCAATCGCTTCTGCAAAGCCCTGTAGCGGCTACTTTTATAACCACTCCGTGGTTTTTAGGAGATAGGTCTTTCACATGCTGAATACTCAACGGAGTTTGAAAATTCTCGTATACAAGTGCTTTCATTAGGTATGTTACTTTTTAGTATCTTTAATATTCATTAAAATAATTGTTATGATATACCGTGCTTTTTTCTTGTTGTTGTTTCTAGTGTCTTTTAGTGTACAAGCACAAATACCTTCTGTTAGAGGCATATTGGATATAGATGCAAGTAATTTTTTATTACAAACCAAAAGGGTTCAAAACATGAATATCGATATTTCATTTCGTTTTAACAAACTTCCTAATATTGATGGGGTGAATTCGTTTTCTAGATTTTATCGTGTGACAGG
>CAKZKZ010000830.1 GCA_937124495.1 uncultured Dokdonia sp.
GATCATTGTATCCATTACTATCTATATCTCCTGCGGCAAGACTCCAAGAAGGGGAATTGTCAGCTGGAGTTGTATTAATATCTACAGCATTAAAGCCGCCTCCTTCTAGTTGATAATTGATATTTATGTTGGTGTTAGAAATCGATACTAGATCATCAAGATAATCTCCATTCATATCTACCATAGCTAGTCTAGATCCATTTGTAGAAGTTCCTTGGGCTGTAAATGTGAGTTGTCCAGGGGGTGGTGCGTCTGCTTCGCTTATTTCAAATTGAAATCCGTTAGAAGACCATCTGTTATCCCAGGCAATGTAGTATGATTCGCCAGCGATCGCTTGAAATGATGCTATAGATAAAAATCCATTTCCTACATTCCCTGAATCATCGTCACCTACAACACAATTGAGATCACTACAATCTCCTCCGTAAATTTGGACACGAGTGTCCCCTCCAGAATTAACTTCTAAGTCAGAAGAAACGGTTACATATACATCGTCTCCAGCAGGAGCTGTATAAATATACCATTCTCCATTAGCTGCAGGATTTGTTGTCTCTGTGGTACATACTGGAGTTGGAGCTTCCCCATCTATAGCGTCAACGGTATATGTTCCAGCGGTTACTGGAATTGAGTTTGCACAATTGTCTTGTGCTTGCATTATAAGTGGTAAGCAAAGCAATAATGCATAAAGTAGTAGTTTTTTCATGATTGGTTTGGTTTAGTTTATTCACATTCTATCTCTAAGTCATTTATAAATTCTTCAATAAGTGTAATTGCTTCTTCGTGTATAAGGGTTCTACCTAGAAGTGGCATACGTACTTCTTCGGCAGTTGTGTTAAGTCTAAAGAACAACGTAGATCTCTCCGTGTTACCAGATCTTATGATATGGGTGAGGCCATTTCCTAAGTCTTCATCAGGTTCAACACATATTCCAAGATTTTCATCAAGAACGGATGATGTATAATCTAGACGTATAGGTCTATATGAACAATGACCACCATCTTTATGACAATGCGCACAGTTAACCTCAAAATAATTACGGACTCTATCTTGTAAAGGTGCACTTGTGTCTTGCCAATCTATTAAAGTGCTTATATCGGCAGGAGCAGATTGTAAATACCCTTCTTCTATCCATTTGTCTAATTGATTTGCCGTAGAGCCATCTGTGTATGTAAACTGTTTATTGAGATTTTGAGGTTTTGGTCCGATAGGAATAGAAGTGTCTCCTGTTTTATGACAGGTTTGGCATTCTCCTATATTTGGTATTCTATAATTTACTGATCTTGTCTCGCCATTCAACTCCCACATAATATCTACATTACTTCCGTCAAGATTGTAGACGGCTTCAGTTTGAGCTTCATTCCATATATAATCTGCAAATTCCCATCCATCTGCGGTATGGATAAGAAGACGCGTCTCTAGGATGCGTCTTGTATTTTGAGGGAGTACATTATCATAAAAGAAGTTTTTTATTATAATAGTGCCCACAGGAAAAACAAGTAATGTATCATCTGCATCATACGTAGCTGTAACCCCTTCTGGCATCCAGATAAAACGTTTTTTTACAGAGTAATCAGAAAAAAGCTTGTTGATGAGGGAATATTCAAGAACTCCATCATTAGGGACAAGGTTCGCTATATTTCCATCAAAAAAGCCATATTCAGATAAGGTGTCAAACGGAACCGTGGTAAGGTCAATGGTGAGTCCCATGTCATCGTCTGTGCCTCCTCCATCATCATCGGTCATCATCGGGTCATCATCGGTTTCACTCATAGGAGTGTAATTGTCATCATTCCCGCATGATATTAAGAATATAAAAAGTAGGGTTGTGAGTGCTAAGTAATATTTACTCATATGTAATTGTAGTTTTGAGAAATACGGATGTTAGTTTATAAATTGGTTAAAAAAAGAATTTAACAAATATAAGAATAGTATGGTTTAGTCTATAATTTGTGATAAAGTATAGAGGAATGTGTTACTATTTTGAATATCTTATTGTTAGATTGTTAAATCTATGTTGATTTGTTATATTCTACTAAAGTAACAACTCAATGCTAAAAATTCCTACCTATGATTGTTAAAAACTGCATAGATCTTTTACTCTTGATTTTTTAATGACTTACTTTATGTATGAGACAATAATCATTTTTGTGATATATGCGATACTCTAATTATTAGTCTGTTATACGCTTTCGCGAAAGCGTACTTAAAAATCAATACTTTATTTAGATAGTGTTAATTCTTATGGTTATTCTGTGAATTTGTAGTATTTTAATCCATAAAAAGACTGTTATGTATACGCCTAAAAGATTAGAACAAGCGATTACAAAATTATATACTGCTTTCCATAATAATACATTACATCCAGAATGTTGTAAGTCATGTGCTGTTGGAAATATTCTTGATAATACAGATGCATGGAAACATCTTTCTGATAGTCATGGAGCTATTGAATTAAATTATGTAGGTAAAGTACATCAACGATTAGGGAGAGAATTTAAAGGGTACTCTCCACAGGAATTATTATATATAGAGGCCGTATTTTTAAATGCTTGCGGTTATTCTTTACCGCTTCATCATAAGGGAGTAAAACCATCTACTCCGACAGATAAAGACTTGTTGTTTAAAGGGCTTTCTGAAACAGTTACTTTTTTATGTAAACTAGATCGTGTGACTAATGTAATGGACTATTCAAGGTTGTTTGAATTTAAAGAAGATGAAACTCCTGTATATGAATTAGTATTTTAATCTTGGTGGTAGGATCTATATTCTTTGATATAGTTTTTTAGTGCTTCTCCAACGGCTACTTTACTCCATAAATCAATATCTTTTTCTATGACAGTAGGGTCGTAAGAGGCGTTAATATATTTCTTTAAAGAAGCAATATAGCGTCTGTCATTAGTTGGGATTTTAATGATAGATTGCCTTCCTGTTATGGCATAATCTCCTTCATAAGAAACACAAAATACTAGCACTTGATCTCCTTTTGTAAGAGACGTGCCCTCAAAACAATCACTTCCTATATAACCGATTTTAGTCATATCTCTATGGTGTGATTTTGAATCCAAAATCACTTCTTTAATAGCTACCCGACCTTCTACAGGGGTGTATAAAACATCTTCAGGAATTTCTGTAGGAATAGTAATCTCGGTGACAGTGCCTAATACAATTAGAGAATAGCGAGAGCCAAAACCAAAAGGTGTCATATCATTTGCCCAATACATATACCCCAAGTCAAGAGTGTCTTTTGCTATTTGGTGATTTGCTGTCGTTGCTTTTTTTGCAGGAGAACATGCAAGACATAGGAAAACTATCATGACTAGCAGGCTGCTTATTTTTTGTATCATTTTATACACCACAGGATCTTTTCTGACCCTAAGGTACTAATAATCAAAAAAACGAAAATAAAAAAGAATAGGAAGCAAGATGTTAAGATCAAAGCCACAAATTTAAAAGAGAACCTAGAGAGAAATTATTTAGGTTTTAATTACTTTTTGATGGATAAGAATTTGATTTAAAAAATCATCCAGATATATGAAGTGAGATATATCTGGATGATGGATTTATATTTAATAGCGGGATATGTGTTTGTTTAGCAAGTGCATACGCCTCCTAAATACGCTATGGTTCCATTAGGAAGTGTGTGAGGGTGAGTACCCATACAATAGTGATCTAAATCTGGACAGTCAGCTCCATTGCCATAAGGGTTACAAGAACCACCAGTTGTGCAATTACCGTCTGAAAACCCAACAGGTCTTCTGCCACCTTTAATTTCTTGTTGTTGTGTACGTGTTAATTCTTCTCCTAATTTTAATAAATCTTTCATAATTTTATTGTTTATAATGAAGCAAGTCAACTCTAAAAACTGGACCTGCTATAAAAATTAATATTATATTTTTAAACTGGTGAATCGCAATTCATTCCAACATTCTCAGGACAGATTCCTCCGCCACCGCCACCGCCACCGCCAGGTTCGATACATTGTCCGGATGCAATGTTACAGACCAATCCATTAGGACATTGACCTACTAGGCAATTACCATTACCACTACCATCATCTATAAAAGGAGTATTTCCACCTGCGGTGATTTCTTTCAACTCAACACTACTTAGACTTCTTCCAATTTTCAATAAGTTTTTCATATTATGTAATTATTAATGATTATTAAACCTTGATCATTTAAAGACATTCAAGGATTCTGTCTATGTGTATATCTTGATGTGTATGGATTGTATTATTTACTCAAACTTCACTATTTCTAGAGGTAAGTGCAATAAAAATTTACAGGAATTCACGGAATTTAAGTGCTTAAAACTTTGTTTAAAATACTGATAATGATTTTGTTATGTGATGCTTGTCTAGAGCCTTTGTTTGAGGGTAAATACCTGTCGATTCGGTTATATGATACTTCATTTTTGATGAATAAAACTCTTTTTTTACTCTCAGAAGTGTTGGATTTTAGCACGTTATATTTAGGAATTGTATTGTGTATTATGGGAGCGCTTTCGCGAAAGCATTCTCTTTATTTCTTATCTAAACCATCATAAAAGTGATAGTATACAAGTTAAATTGTAAGTATGTATTTTTGATTTGATTACTTTAGAGAAAAAATGTGCTCCCCTAAAGAAAAATATATGCGTTTCATTAAAATACGATCTTTTATATTTTGGATTTTATTATGTCTATACAATTATGTCTATGCACAAGAAGAAATAGTGCAAACTCCAGATTCTCTTAAAGAGAAAAGTTATAAGTATTTATTTGATCGTTTCAACCAACATATTAATGATACACTGGCATCAGAACTATATCTAAATGCATACTTACATAAGGCTAGCGTGACTCATGACGGTGTTAATAAGTCTCTCGCATTGACTTTGTTGTCTGATTATGCGATTAATGATGAAAGTAAACTTAAACTTATTGAGGAATCTATTATAGAGAGTAATCGTGTAGATTCTTCTTTTTCTGTTTCACCCTATAATGCTTTAGGTACTTATTACTATAAGCGTTATGATTATGATAAAGCATTTCAACAGTTTTCGAAAGTATTACGATTATCAAGAAAAAATGATGATAAAGTTTTTGAGATGTATGCCTTACATAATATTGCTTTAATTAAATCAGAAGTAGGGCAAAATAAAGCAGCTTTAGCGTTATATAAAAAGTGCTTTTTTCTAGAGAGTAGAATCGCAGGAATAAATAGCGGTTCTGTAGTTGGATCTTCATTGAGTTTATCAGAATCTTTTCGATATAATAAACAATATGATTCTGCCTCTTATTATTATAAAAAGGTGATTGATTTAGTGCGTCAAGAGTATACATTTCTGTTAGAAAAAGCATTGATCAATGAAGGGATTAATCTTTACTATAAGGGGAGTGATAAACAAGCTGAAACTCTTTTGATAGAAGGGGTGTCTCAAGCTACTATAAACTCTAAGTATTATATATTGGCAAATTATTACTTAGGAAAACTCTCTCAGAAATATCAAAAAAGCAATGCAAATCAATACTTTCTAAAAGTAGATTCTCTATTGACTAAGAATGATATTGTAATACCTGAAATAGGAGATGTTTATGCAGATCTTATTACTCATTATAAAGAAATTAATGATCATGAAAAACAATTGTACTTCTTAAATAAATTAGTGAGGTTTAATGAGGTTGCGGCTATAAGAACAATAAAAGTGTCTGATAGGATACATGCGGAGTTTGATACCCCTCGGCTTTTGAAGACAAGAGATGAACTTATTAAAAATTTAAAAGTTAAAAATCAATATTTAACTTCAGAAAAGATAATTTTAGTATTACTACTATTACTAGTTGTCGTGTTACTGAGTTTGCAATACTTAAAACACAAAAAATACAAACAACGATTTAAAAACATACTTGAAGAGGTCGATAATCAAGGTAAACATCAAAAGAAAGTAGGCGATGCAACTTCAATCACAAAGCTTACTATAGACTCTCAATTAGTGAAAGATATTTTAAGTAGATTAGAAGTATTTGAGTCGAAAAAAGGGTTTTTAAAGAATACCGTTACGATAACCGTATTAGCTAGGAAATTATCGACCAATACCAAGTATTTATCAAAAATCATTAATACGTATAAAGGGAAAACATTTATAAGCTATATCAACGATTTAAGAATAGATTATGTGTTGAAAGAATTACAGATTAATTATACATTACAACAGTATACGTTGTTGGGAATTGCTGAAGAAATTGGGTTTAATTCGGCAGATTCATTTTCAACTGCTTTTAAAAAGAAAACAGGTATTTCACCTTCGTACTATATAAAAAACCTAAAAAGTATTAAAAAAGAGAAAGTTATGTCTTAGTGTCGTTCTAAGCCTGTATACTATTTTATTAATTTAAACATTGAAAATTATTATGAAAAAATCAACATCCTTAAAGACGTTATCCTTAAAAAAATTGACAATTTCAAAACTAACTAATTCAAGTATGGTACAAGGAGGATCTGGAATATGTGATCCCAATCCAAAAAGCGCTTGGCCTCTTATATGTCCACCAGAAAAAACGTGTCATAAAACGGGATGTCGATCTTGTACTGATCAGGTTCATACTGTAGGTTGTTAACTAAAAATGGGTCTGTTTTTTAAAAGCAGACCCATTTAAATGCTACATTTTATTCTCCTTGTTTAACACTGCATTCCAGGATTTTCAGGGCACATGTCACCGCCACCGCCACCGCCAGGCGATATACAATAGCCATCGACGGTACATACCGTATCCCCAGGGCATTCATAGGCACTACATGGCCATTCATCACCAGGAGTTGTAAGGTGTTCTCCAAAACCTGCAGTAATTTTTTTTAATTCAGTAGTGTTTAAATTTCTTCCAATGTTCAATAAATTTTTCATACTTGTTCGTTTTAATTAATTGGTTTGTATCTTGATCATTTAAAGACATTCAAGTATCTGTCTATTGTGTTTTTTTATATATGTTGAGGAAGTGTTCTATGATGTAAGTAACCTCATCATGTGATACCCAAATCTCATTTTTTTTAATGAACGATACAAGGGAAACTTAGTTCGATTCACGGAATTGAAACATTAAAAGCAACATACAATTGTCTTTAATTCATGGATTTATGCTGTTTTGGTGAAGAGAAACATAGGAGTTCTAAATTGATGTGATTTCAGCAATTTAATAGTAGCAATTTCATTACTTTAGAACTTGAAATAATACCCTCCTAAAAATTGAAAGCGTGTTTGTGTTTAAGTAGAAAGGTCTGCTTTTTATTTTGGCTTTTGTCTTGTATATGTAGTATTGTGTATGGGCAAGATACCCTTAATGAAAAGACATACTCTTATCTTTATAATGAATATAAGAAGCATATTGCTGATACGGCCCATTCAAAATTATTATTGAATGCTTTTCTTCGTAAAGCCATCAAAGAAGATCATAAAATCAACAAAGCAGTGGCATTAAATGAGCTTTCTTATTATGAAGATAATAAGGAAGATAAGCTACAATTTATACGTGCATCATTATCAGAAAGTAATAGTGTAGATTCTTTGTCTTCTATTCCTACGTACAATCATTTAGGATTGTATTATAAGAATTACTATGATTACGAGAATGCGCTTGAACAATTTCTTAGAGTCTTAAGACTTGCCAAAAAAGGAAATGATAAAATATATGAAGGAATAGCCCTAAAAAATATAGCTAAAATTAAAACTGAGATAGGAGATTATAAGGAAGCATTACTACTTTATAAAAGAGGATTCGATCTTGAAAATAAACAAGATGATATATCTGAAGAAACTTTAGTTTTAGCTTCTATAGGATTAGCAGAATCGTATAGATATAACAAAAAATATGACTCGGCGTCTTATTATTATCATTCAGTGATTGAACTTGTAAAAAAAGAATATCCGTATGTTCTAAGTATTGCAAAAATCAATGAAGGAATTAATGCATATTATAAAAAAGATTTCAAGCAGGCTAAGCTATTATTAGAAGAAGGAGCCTCTCTTGTAAATTTGAATTCTGTATACTATTTAAAATACTATATCCTTGCTCAATTTTATCTTGGAAAAATAAATGAGTCGTTGGATAAAGACCTTTCGATATCCTACTATCAAAAAATAGATTCTTTACTCATAAAAGCAAATATTGTAATCCCAGAAGTTAGGGAGGCGTATGAATTTCTAAAGGTTAATTATGAAGAAAGTAACAATTACTCAGGACAACTTTACGTCATAAATAACCTACTGAAATTTGATAGTATCACCTCTGTTAGAAAGATAGATACATCCTATAAATTAAACTCAGAATTTGATACCCCTGAGTTACTTAGAAATAAAGAGTTATTAATTGAAAAACTAGAAAATAAAAATGATACTCTTAATTTGAATTTTATTTTTCTATTAATTACAACGATTATAATTATCGTAGTTGTAATCATCCAATTTAGAAGACATAGACTGTATAAACAGCGTTTTGAGAAGTTAGTAAATGAGTTGGGGCGTACACCTGAAAAGCTTCCAAAAATAGAATTGGAGAAAACGTCTCAAGACCTACATATTGATTTAGAAATAGTTTCTTCAATTTTAAATAAGCTAGAGGTATTCGAATCCAAAAAAGGGTTTTTAAAAAGAACAATAACCATAACATCATTAGCCAAAAAGCTATCTACAAATACCAAGTATTTATCAAAAATCATTAATACCTACAAGAAGAAATCATTTATTCAATATATCAATGACTTACGTGTTGAATATATTTTACATGAGTTAAAAGTAAACCCAATGCTACATCATTATACAATCTTGAGTATTGCTAAAGAAGCTAGTTTTAACTCAATAGGTTCATTTACAGTAGCTTTTAAGAAAAAAACAGGCATTACACCTTCCTATTATATTAAGAGCTTAAAGAAGAAGGAGTAAGTTGTTGTGTGAAAAGTAGCATCTCTATTCTAGGAACGCTACATGATTAGATATGTAATTTTTGTATATTGATTTCCTATCAATCATAAAATTTGGATACATGAAAAAAAAAACCTTGAAAAAATTATCATTTAATAAGCTATGTATTTCTAGTCTGACAATTTCTGATAACATTATGGGAGGTTCAGGGGATGTATTGTGTAAACCTGGAGGCAGTGAGCCACTTAATCATTGTCCGCCACCTCAAACCTGCCTAAGAACAGGTTGTGGATCATGTTTGACAGACCAAGCAAATGGGTGTTAAATGCTAAATACAAATTTGTTCTTACTCGTTTAGACATCTTACATTTATAAAATTTGATTTAGTAAGAGTGTCGGGCTTTCTTATGTTAATCCGTAACGTAGTTTGAAGGATCGTAGCGTTGTGTGGATTGCCTTAGACAAGAGTTTGAGATTTTGGTAAGGAGATGTAGTAACCTTTCCTTTTCTTCCAACTATCTAAAAATAACAAAACCCAATGGAGTGAAGGCTTTCTTGGGTTGTATGATGTTAAGACTCGTCTTCGGTGTATTCGTAGTTGTAGGCATCTTCATCTTTGGTTGTAGCTGCCTTTTTTTTGTCTAAAACTTCGATGCCTTTTTGCATGATAATAGAGGTAGGGATGGTCACTTTTTTGCCTTCATCGGTTTGCATAAAAAGGAAGAAACCACTGATGTCTTTGATGATGCCCGTATAGTCATAATCCTTATCAATAATTCTGATTCTATCTCCTATACGGATAGGGTGATTAAAAAATAGAATAGCACTTGATGTTAAGTTGGAAAGGATAGACCATTGAGCAAAAAAAGCAATACCTAAAATGGTTAAGAACACAGTACGCTGTGAAGCCGCGCGTTTGAGGGTACGCCAGGTTTGGGTAACAGGGTTCCAGTTTATCTTAAGCTTTGTATTAGCGGCAGGGCGGTTTGTGGGAATATTATAAGCAGCAATAAAGCCCAATACCGCAATCAAAACAACGCAGACACTGACGACAATATTGCCATAAGGCATACGGATTAAAAGAATACCACCAATCGTACCTAGTAATATTGAGACAAAAGTCCCCATTGCAACAAGACCATTACCACCGACTAGTTCAGAATTCTCTAAGTATTGTGGCAAAATG
>CAKZKZ010000831.1 GCA_937124495.1 uncultured Dokdonia sp.
CGCTTAATAGTAGATAAGCGTAGTTTTTTATATCTCATTGGTACTACACTAGAATATAGTGGAGGTCTTAATGGAAAAGGATTTGTGTTTAACAATCCAAATGCGCAGCGTACCTGTGGATGTGGAGAAAGTTTCTCACTGTAATACAACCTAATGGGCCAATAGGAGGATAAGAAAGTTTAGAAATAAACGCACCACCTTTTTGTTCTCCTAAAGCCCTATGTAGCATATTGATTTAAAAACATACATGGATTGATTTTAAATCAATCATAGCAAAAAAAAAATGGCATATACTGAAGACGATTTAAGAGAAGAATTAAAAACCAAAGAATACGAATACGGTTTTTTTACGGATATAGAGTCTGAGACATTTCCTGTAGGTTTAAATGAAGACATTGTTCGCGCAATTTCTAAGAAAAAAGAAGAGCCAGAATGGATGACCGAATGGAGACTAGAAGCTTTTAAAGTTTGGAAAGCAATGGAAGAGCCTGAATGGGCAAACGTAAATTACGAAAAACCAGATTTTCAAGCAATCGCTTATTACTCTGCACCCGTAGCTGTAGATCCTAACAAAACTCTTGACGATGTAGATCCAGATCTACTCGCGATGTATAAAAAATTAGGAATCTCTGTAGATGAACAGAAAAAGATGAACAATATCGCTATGGATATTGTCGTTGATTCTGTTTCTGTAGCAACTACATTTAAAGAAACGCTTTCTGAGAAAGGAATTATTTTCATGAGTATTTCTGAAGCTATTAAAGAGCATCCAGAACTTGTAAAAAAATATATTGGTACTATCGTTCCAACAAAAGACAACTTTTATGCAGCCTTAAATAGTGCTGTATTTAGTGATGGTTCTTTTTGTTATATTCCAAAAGGGGTACGTTGCCCAATGGAGCTGTCTACCTATTTTAGAATCAACCAAGGAGGAACAGGTCAGTTTGAAAGAACACTTCTTATCGCAGATGAAGGTAGTTATGTAAGTTACTTAGAAGGTTGTACAGCTCCTAGTCGTGATGAGAACCAATTACACGCCGCCGTTGTGGAGCTTATCGCTTTAGACGATGCTGAGATTAAATACTCAACAGTTCAAAACTGGTACCCAGGAAATGCTGAAGGAAAAGGAGGGGTATATAACTTTGTAACAAAGCGTGGTCTTTGTGAGAAAAATGCAAAAATTTCTTGGACACAAGTAGAAACAGGAAGTGCTGTTACTTGGAAATATCCTAGTTGTATTCTTAAAGGAGATAACTCTACAGGAGAATTTTACTCGATTGCAGTAACCAACAATTATCAACAAGCAGATACAGGAACAAAAATGATACACTTAGGGAAGAATACTAAGAGTACCATTATTTCAAAAGGAATCTCTGCTGGAAAATCACAAAACTCGTATCGTGGTCTTGTAAAGATTAGCGCTAATGCAGATAATGCTCGTAATTTCTCGCAATGTGATAGTTTATTAATGGGTAATGCATGTGGAGCGCATACTTTCCCATATATAGAAGCAAAAAACAAATCGGCTCAAGTAGAGCATGAAGCAACGACAAGTAAGATTGGTGAAGATCAAATCTTTTATTGTAACCAACGCGGGATCGATACAGAAAAAGCAATTGCACTTATTGTAAATGGTTTTAGTAAAGAAGTACTTAACAAACTTCCTATGGAGTTTGCTGTAGAAGCTCAAAAATTATTAGAAATCAGTTTAGAAGGAAGTGTAGGATAATTAAAATCCTATTTAGGAAGACTATGAAAAAGATCATCACATTCGTTGCGATTGCACTAGCTATAATTTCTTGTAAAGAAGCAACTGTAAACAAACAAGCGCAGGAAGAAGTAAAAACTCCTGCAAAACCAGCAGTTGCATTATATACATTTGATGGTGGTTCTGTAGGTGCCAATAACCTAAACTTATTTGCACAAGGAGATACTTACAAAGGAGAGTCAAAAGAATTGATAGATGCTTTTTATGTAATCAAACATCCTAAAGGGGTTTTACTATGGGATACAGGCTTACCTGAAGGTCTTGTAGGGCAAGATCCTTACACAACTCCAGATGGAGCTTTTACCATTTCTCGTAAGGATTCTATCGTTAATCAATTAGCCACTATTGGACTTAAAAAAGAAGCTATAGATTATATTGCATTCTCACATATTCATTTTGATCACACAGGTGCTGCAAATCATTTTGCCACATCAAAATGGCTAGTACAAACACCTGAATATGCATTTGCTACCGGAGAAGACATCAAAGGAAATGGTTTTTATGCACCAGATTCTTTTAATGCATTGACCAATGTGATGCAACTTTCTGGAGATCATGATGTTTTTGGAGATGGTAGTGTCATTATAAAATCAATGCCAGGGCATACGCCTGGGCATCAAGTATTATATATAGACTTACCAGAAAACGGACCTACGTTACTTTCTGGAGATATGTACCACTTCCAAGAGAATAGAGATGGGAAGGTAGTACCAGTATTTAATCATGATCTAGAACAAAGTAAAACTGCCATTGCTAATTTTGAAGCTTTCGCGAAAGCAAAAAATGCAACAGTATATATTCAACACGAACCTGCAGACTTTGCAAAAATGCCTGTAGCTCCTAAAGCACTTAACTAACTAAATCCTATGAAAAAAATTGTCATTCTATTTGTTCTTGCAGTAAGTATCATAAGCTGTAAAAATGAAGCAAAAACAGAGGGTACTACAACTGTAGTTACTGGTAAAGAAAGTAACAATGATGCGTTTAAAACCATTGAAGGAGAATTCCTTTTTGTAGATGGTGCAGGCGTTATTATGGGTAAAAATTTT
>CAKZKZ010000832.1 GCA_937124495.1 uncultured Dokdonia sp.
ATTACTAGGAGGTGATATGGGAGCTTTAACCAAGGTTCTTACACATTTTGGAGGGCAAGGAAACAAGTTTATAGATGACTTGCCAGAGTTTGTAGCTCTTATAGGGAAATCTGATGCGGCAAAATATCCAAAACTTATGGAGACATTGCTAGGTGATAGCAGGTATTTAAACAGAGTACTTAATAACTCAGATGTTCCATTAGATACATTAAATGCACTTACAAAAAAATGGGAATCCTTTATAAGTAAAGGAAGAGATCTTGAAGGTTTAGATTTTTCTGAATTTGCTAGACGAGGAGGAAATAATGTGCCCGGTATTAATATTAGTATTACTAAGAACACCCAGACTAAAACTATTGCCGAATTTTTTGAGGGACAAGCAGAGGTATTGCGTCTTTTTACGTCTACAACAGAGCATGCGGCAAAGAATTTAAAACTTTGGGAAATTACAGAACCTTTAATGGTCAAAGCTTTTGGGCAACTAACTACATTACCTGCTAATGTGCAAAAAGCTATTAATAAGGTTATAAATACCAACCTTATAGGGAGTAGCGGACTTAATAGTGGTTTGGCTAATGTCCGAGGAAAAGTAGTAGCGGCTATGAACAAAGCGATTGCAGAAGGAAGTACCATAGCAGATATTCGTAAATTAGATGAGCTTGGGGTTCTTTTACAACAAGGTTCGCGAGGGAGTGTTTTTGAAGAATGGGTGCGATTTAATCATAATACAGGAAAATTAGGTGCCGATGATTGGGGTGAATTACTAGGGAAACTTACGTTCTCTGCTGATGAGTTAAAGCAATTTGACATCTTTAAAGATTTTAAAGGCACACGTATTATTGGAGATGCACATTATCTAGATGAAGAAGCAAAAATTCTTATAGAATTTAAGCAAGTGGCTGGTAAATTAAGTGGTGAACCTTTAGAGCAAATGAGCAATTATAAAAAATTGATTGATATTGGTAAAATTGACGAAGTAGAGTATGTTTTTAGTACTTTAGATGCAGCGAGAAAGAATAGAGATTTGATATTAGATACATTTGGTAGAGCAGGAGGAGCTCAGATATCTTATATTAATGAACTGGGTCAGAAAATAATATTATAAAATACATTAAAAAATAATTTCATGGAAAAGAATGATATTTTCTTTAATACTAAAGAAGAGTTTTCAGGTAGTGATTTAACATTTATATTAAGTCTTTGTGAAAAGCTATTTCCTGCTCCAAAAACTGCATATATAACGCAAGCCAAAGATGTAAAAGAAATTCCTATTGTATCTTATTTGGATGAAAATGTGTTAAAAGCATTTGATCGTAATAAATACGGAATAGGATATGAATCAGAATATGAAAACCCTAGTATTCGAATTACAAAGCAAGAAGGAAAAGGGTTTATTAGTATTCCTCTAATAAAAGAAGATGAATATCATTTAACTAAAAAAATGGTATTAGAGCTAATTGAAAACCTTGATTTAAAAGAATTAAGTGTATCTCCTGTAAATTTTAGATCCTTTAATAGAAGGTATCGGAAAAATCAGCGAACAGCTGATTTTCCAGGATTGTATTGGTTGCAATATTACGGAGCTGAAGAGTTCAAACGTCAAGGAGGGAAGGCTATTTTAGACAATCCATATATAGAGGCACAGCTTATTAAAGACGGGGTTTTTATACAAGTAGGCGATAGCCCGTATGATGTTCATACAACCGAAGGCGAAGAACGTATGATCAAGGCAAATGCAGCAATGCCGCCAGTTAGGAATGATTGAATAGTATTTAGGTGAAATTCTTACTAATTATTGGGCTTTTATTGGTAATTCCTATTTTTTTGATGGTATGTTATATTCTTTTTCCTTTGATAAAGGAAAAGTATCAAAAGAAACAGGCTTCGGCCATAAAAAGTTCGTTGTCAAGTGAGGAGCAAAATATAATTCCAGAACACCTATCAAGAGAAAGGTTAGACGAAATAAATCATATTCCATGGTATGCGCATGCAATCCCACTTGTTGTTGTTTCAAACACTAAAAATGAAGTTAACTATAAAAAAAGTAAATGGGATACGTTAGATTTTGATAATTCCAAAAAAGATCAACTTAGTAATCCGATAGTCGAAAATGTAACAACAATTACTAAGGAAAAAATAACTAAGGTTATTTCTATACTAGAGGATATTCTTGTGCTTAAAAGCTATCCCGATGAAACCTATATTTTAAATTATATAATATCAAAATTAGACTTAGAAGCCATAAATGATGAATCTATAGTATTTGCAGTTTTATGCTTCAATAAGACGCTTGTTGATTATTCTGCTGAAAGTCATGTATTACCTGTATATTATAAGAAAACTATTGAACAGTATTCTTTGAATAGTAACTCAAAATTTATTCCAACTCATTTTTGTCAAGGGAATACATCTTCAGATAAAGTTGAATTTGTACAATTTAAGTTTGCGAAAAAAGTGTATAATTTTTTCCCTGAGAATAATGATGATTATGTCGATGAGCAAACTGTTAATGCAGCTATAAATCTAGCTCTTTTTAATAATGAAATAGAAGAAAGGTTTTATAATGTCATCAATAGCGATTTGCAGTGTATAAGTATCTTTCTTACCCCAAAGGAAATGGTTTCTCTTTTACAGAAATTTAATTTTAAAATTAAATAATAAACTGTATTTTGATTAAACTCTCCACCATTTTCAAAAGCAAACTTATCACAGTTCGCAGTGAAGAATTGTGCCTAATCAAAAGAACTTAGATCATTTCCAAAAGTACATTATACCTGTATGGAGGAGGGTATAAAATATAGAATTTATAACTATATTTTATAGAAACATTTAATCCTAAAAAGAAAAATGTCCAATCTTTAAAGAAAAATGTCCATTATGTTAAAATAGGTTAGAAAATATATTTGTGTTCTAATACATCCAGATATGTTTTCAAATATAATTAACAAGAGTTCTGACGAGGATAATGATAAAGTCAAGGTAGAATTTTATACAGATTCTCCACTGGTAGTATGTGACATCAATAGATTTTCAATTATCATTTTAGAGTACAAAGGAACTATCGAAGTTAATTTTGATGAAACAAAAAGTTCAGATTTCAATATCCTTTTTCTTTGTCCTGGAGAAATATTCAGAATTAAGGATTATAAAAGTGTGACAGTTGTATCTTTTGATGAGATGTCTCCTCTTAAAAAAGTATGTGGCTTTGATTATGCGTATGGAAACATTGACAAAATATTCCCTTTAACAAATCAAAATTATAAGGGAATTAAAGAACAAATAAAAAAATTAAATACTTTAATTACTGAGAAGCATTTGGAGTGGAATAAAAAAGTGTTTCCTGTTATAGAAGAAATCTTTAAACGTAGTCCAACCTATTCTGATAATCCTAATAATAATCAACTCCCTTTAGTTTATTCTTTTGTGAGTTCGGTACATGAACATTATACGATGTATCATCAAATCTCTTATTATGCAAACCTTCTTGAAATAACATCAAAAGGGATTACAGAAAAGTTTTATAAAGAAGGGTTACTAAATCCACACTCTTTTGTTAAAAATAGAATCTTAGTCGAAGTTAAAAGACAGTTAATATATACAGATAAGAGTATAAAGATTATTTGTTTTGATGTAGGATTTAACGATCCAGCCTATTTTTCTAGATTTTTTAAAAAAAATGTAGGAATGACAATGAAAGAATTTAGAGTAAAATATAATGCAAAGTTTAATTAACTTCTATGGTACCAATCCACTCTAGTATTTGCGCTATTTGCTCTTTAGACAGCTTAGCATCTGGGTGCATAAAAGTATAGGATGGAATTGGCATTTTATTGTCAGTAATGTTTGTTGCGATATTTGATAAATGCACTCTTTTTGTTCTGTAATCTATATGTTTCCATTTAGAAAAATTAAGTTCACTCTTTGCCTCGACAATATGGTTGTCAACATACCAAGAGGCAGGGCTGATATTATCATACCAATAATAATCTGTTGTATTTGAATGACAATTATAACAAGAATTTTTAAAAAGATTTGAAATATGTTCTGGAGCATTTTCTGTTTTGAGAAAATCATTATAAGAAGCATCATCTTGAATGTTTTTATTAGGCCTGTAAAATTGAATCCCAATAAAAATTACAGCAAGAAACAAGAAGATGTTTCTTGTCGATATGACCTTTTTTTTCATTTGTCTAAGTGTCTGAATTGTTTGTTCTATTCAAACTAATAAAAGAATAAAATAAACCGATAAAAGACTTGGACTTTTTTCTTTAGTTAATAATTAAAATTAAAACATTGACAGTCAGTTGTTTTGTTTTTTTTACACTCATGTTTTTGTTTTTTTGAATAAGTGAAAAGAGTATGAAGTCTTCTAATTTATTTCGTTTTAGAGTGTGATTTGTTAAAAAAGAAAAATGTCCATTCTTTCTCAATGTAACTCCTGTAATTTTATCATATGAAATTTATTGACATAGGTCACAATTTTATTTTTCACGTTAGAAATGGAAATTTGACACAAATAGTATCTCAATACTTTACATCAAAAACTATTGTTGAGGTTACTAGATTATGTAATAGCAAAAAAGAATATAGAACACTTACCCCTTTTTGTAAATATTTACAAAAGGTCACCATAGTACAATGTAAACTAGAAAATATTGAAGTCGAGAATAACACCTTAGCTTTTCAGGTTTTTATGATTACAAAAGATAAAGATGGCAGTATAGATTTAACAGAGCATGCAGTTACTAGTTTTTGGAACAATAATAAAATTACAAAACATATTCACACGATTATATCATATTAAAATTATGAAAAAAGTAAGCATTCTTGTAGTGGCAGTATTGCTTGGTATAATAACATCATGTAGTGAGGCGGCATCGAGTGATGATGAGGTAAGATACTTTACTATGGATGGTGATAAACTCCAACGCCCAACAGATTATAGAAAATGGGTCTATGTAGGTACGCCAACAACCCCTAATGACATGAATAATGGAAAAGCTGCTTTTCCAGAATTTCATAATGTATATATAGATCCTACCAGTTATAAACATTGGAAAGCTACAGGAGAATGGAGAGAAGGTACTATTCTAATTAAAGAACTTGTTAGTGTGGGTACAAAAGCTGCGGTGAGTGGTAATGGGTATTTTATGGGAGATTTTATAGGGCTAGAAGCTACTATAAAAAGCAAAAAACTATTCCCTAATGAACCTGGAAACTGGTCTTATTTTAGTTTTACAAATCCCGGATCTAAAGAATTAAAGAATACAGCAACAGCCTTTAATACAAACCAATGTAATAGTTGCCATGAAGGAAATGCACAAGATGATTTTGTATTTACACAGCATTACCCTGTGTTACGAGCAGCAAAAGGTGCTGGTGAAGGAATTACACCAGAAAACACTTCGAGTAGACCTAAGACTATGATAATAGGAGAGTGGGAGCCATCTGCTCCTACACCAGAAAACTTGGACTTAGAAATACCTCTAGAAAAAGAAGCTTTATTTGCGTACTTGAAATCAGGAGCATATAAAGAATTTAAAACTCAAGAAAAAGAAAAACATCCATCTACAGGTCCTCATACGCAAGTAGGTTTACCCGTAAGAGTTTTTATGAATGACGGGATAGCAAACTCTTTAGCTTCAAATAGAGATGAGCACCCAATGGGAGCAAGTATCGTAAAAGAAATGTTTAATAAAAATGGAGAATTATCCGGATGGGCAGTGATGGTAAAAACACAAGACGGATCAGATAATGGACTAGGGTGGTTCTGGTACGAAGTAACGAGTACCGAAGATTCGGGAGCCTTAGCAGCGATGGGTAATGGAGTAAATGGATGTATAAGCTGTCATCAAATAGGAAACAGAGATATGGTAAGAACCTCTTTTCCTTTTCAAGATTAAAATTCACTAATTATATTTAAAAACAACCATAAATGAAAAATTCAATAGTAAAAATATTTGCATTCGTTTGTATTGCAGCTGGATGTATATCCTGCGGTAATAGTGAAGCTTCTTATGAAGAAGTGACCTACTTTACAATGCAAGGAGATGAATTAAAACGTCCAACAGATTATAGAAGTTGGGTATATGTAGGGACACCATTAACCCCTAATGAATTGAATAATGGGAAAGCTGCTTTTCCAGAGTTTCATAATGTATATATAGATCCTGTAAGTTATGATGAGTATAAAGCAACAGGGAAATGGAGAGATGGTACTATTCTGATTAAAGAGCTTGTTAGTGTAGGAGGAAAAGCTGCTGTAAGTGGTAATGGCTATTTTATGGGAGAATTTATTGGACTTGAAGCTACTATTAAAAGTAGCAAGCATTTTGCAAATGAACCAGGAAACTGGGCATACTTTAGCTTTACAACTCCTGTAAATGAAGATCTAAAATCTTCGGCAGCTCCATTTGCTACAAACATGTGTAATTCTTGTCACGCAAATAGTGCAAAAGATGATTTTGTGTTTACACAACATTATCCAGTACTACGAGCAGCAAAAAATGTTGGAGCAACTATTGTTCCTGAAAATACATCAGCGAGATAGTTAGTTATTATTTGTTGATTATTTTGAAATGAGGTCTAAATAAAGGCCTCATTTTATTTCATAAAG
>CAKZKZ010000833.1 GCA_937124495.1 uncultured Dokdonia sp.
CTTAAAAGGATATTGGGTAATGCCAAAAGAAGAGCATCCTAAAAGCATCATCTTATTATTACATGGAATTGGCGGTGGTAAAGAACACTTTTATCAACTAGCCAAATCCTTAGCTGAAGAGCAAATTGCTTCTGTCGTGTATGATGCACGCGGACACGGAGAAAGTGATGGGCAATACATCTCATATGGGTTTTATGAAAAACAGGATGTTTCTGTGATCGTAACCGATATACAACAACGGTATCCAAATACCCCAATAGGTATTTGGGGGAATTCTATGGGAGGTGCAGTTGCATTACAAGCACTCGCTATAGAGCCTCGATTAGGTTTTGGTATTATAGAAAGTACGTTTACAGATCTTACCACTATTGTACATGAGTATCAGAAACGGTATTCGTTTGGAATAGGGCTTCAACCTATAACGAACTACGCGCTGGAGCGAGCAGGAGACATTGGGAAATTTGATCCTTCACAAGTACGCCCGATCGATGCTGTTAGAAAGATTCATCAATCGATCTTTTTAGCACACGGGACAAACGATCCTAATATTAACTTTAAATACGGGCAGGAACTCTTTGACCATCTAAAATCAAAAGACAAAACATTTTACCCTGTAGAAGGTGCCAATCATTACAATCTATTTGAGGTTGGCGGTGATGCGTATGTTGAAGCAATTATGGAGTTTATTGGGAGGCAGTAAGTAGTATTCTTAAGGTTTATAACTACCTATCAACAAATACACTATCAAACCATTGTTGATATAAAATCTCCTGAAATAGTTGTAAAGTGATTCCTTTTTTATAAAATTGTAGAACTAACTAATTATTAAACTGATAGTTAGTTCTATAAGGGGAATTACATTTATGAAAACCATAAAAATCTTTTTGGCTTCTTCCAATGAACTGAAACACGAGCGCGAACAATTTAAACTTCAAATTGCTTCAAAAAACACGATTTGGAAGAATACTAATTTCTCCTTACAACTAGATATATGGGAAGATCTTTCTAACCGTATATCTCAAACGCGATCACAAGATGAATACAATACCAAAATAAAAGAAGCTGATGTATTTGTATTACTCGCCTATAGCAAAGTAGGCATGTATACTGAAGAAGAATTTGTAACAGCTTTTGGTACTTTTAAAGCCACGAATAAACCTTTCATATTTACTTACTTCAAGGACATAGATACAGCCCCAGAACAGAGCTTAGACGCCTTTAAAAATAAGCTTAAAGAATTAGGTCATTTTTATGCTCCTTATACAACATTTGATAATCTATGGAATCAATGTAATAAGGAATTAGATAGATTACTATTAGCTGATTTTACTGAAAACGAACAACCTGAAAAAAACAGCCTTATACAAATAGATAATAAAGGAGCTACTATTACAACTCAAAACAACATCATAAATAACACTGTTAATTATGGTAATAAAAAAATAAGAAAACAACTTGGCAGTATCCCTGTAAATCCTGAAGTTTTTATAGGACGAGATAGGAGTACCAAAGAGATTCACACACAATTAACCAATAAAGAAAGTCTCTTGCTATTAGTAAATGGGCAAGGTGGGATCGGAAAAACCACACTTGCCTCACAATACTATTTTGATTATTTTGAGTACTACACACATCTCATCTGGCTCTTTGCTGAAAATGGAATCCAAAATACGCTGTTATCATTAGCCTTACCCTTACAAATCCAATTTCCTACCCAAGCAACTCAAGAGCAGCAATTAGATCTTATTATACGAGAGTTATCGGAACTTACCTCACCTACTTTACTAGTCATTGATAATGCCAACAGTTTAGAGGATTTAGGAGATAGTTATACGGCCCTTCGTAAATTTAAAAACATAGACATTCTATTGACGTCTAGAATTGAAAAATATAAAAGTATACCTACCTATAAAGTAAAACATTTAAGTAAACAAGCAGCAAACAGCTTATTTAAAAAATACTACACATCTTTTAATGAAGGCGAGCAATCGCTCTTAGACCGACTATTAGAAGCTATAGGCTATAATACTTTAGTTATTGAATTATTAAGTAAAAACTTAAGTATATTTAATACAGGATTAAAAGAACGCTACCCATTACAAAAATTACTTGAAGACATACAAAACAAAGGCCTTTTACAACTCACACAAAGTGCTCAAGTTGATTCTGACTATCAATCCTTCATCAAAGCCACTCCAGAAGCAATTATCAGTGTGATGTATGATATCACAAGTCTCAATGAAGAAGAAAAAAAGGTCTTGTCTATTTTTGGAGTATTACCAGCAACTGCCATTCTTTTTTCTGACCTAGAACAGTTCTTACCCACTATTCAAGATTTAGATAAGGTTCTACTAGGTTTATCTCAAAAAGGATGGATAGAATATAATATTGTACAGCAAAGTTTTAAAAACAATCCTATTGTTGCTGAAATTACCCGAGAACAAAATAAAGAAAGAATACCTAATGATATAGAAACTCTAATATTAGTTCTCATTAATTTACTAATTTATGAACCTAACACAGGTCATATCAAAGGGGATTTTGAAGATATCATTCGACTTGTTTCATTTGCTGAAATCATTAATAGTTATAATAAACTTATCACGTATGATCATAGTATACTATATGATCGACTAGGGAATTTTTATCAAACCTATGGAAGTTTAACTGTAGCGGAAAAACACTTTAAATTATATGTTTCTTCTAGAGAGGAGTTCCATAAAGAAGAACCTGAAAACATTCATTTTACAGATGGATTATCTATTGCTTATTCAAGATTAGGGGCGTTATATATATTTCTTAGAGATATAGAGCAAGCAGAAATGTTTGTCAAAAAACACTTATCTCTTGTAAAAGAACTTCACTTTAAAGATTCAGATAATATTTTAAATAAATATCATCTTGCGTTGGCATATTCTCAGTTAGTAGACATTTATATAATTCTCAAAAACTTTAATCAAGCAAAAGAATTTTCTTTGAAAGAATTAAGTATAACAAAAGAGCTTTATATTAATGATCCCTCTAATATTAAATTTAAAAATGGATTGGCTGTTTCTTACGGAAAGCTAGGTGATATAAACATAAATCTTAGAGAATTTAATAACGCAAAAAAAAATTACTTAGAAGGAACTATATTAATTGAAGACCTTCTTCAAAAAGATGTAAACAATATTAATTTTAAAAACGTGTTAGCAATTTTCTATGAAAAACTAGGTGATGTATATATAAATTTTAAAAAATTTAATAAGGCAAAAGAATTTTACTCAAAAGAAACTTCATTAATTGAAGAACTATATATTGAAAACCCAACAAACATTCGTTTTAAAAATGGACTAGCTTCTGCTAGTTATAAATTAGGAAATCTATATGTAAATCATTTAGGTCAACAATCAGAAGGCTCAGTACATTTAATAAAAGCAAAAGAAATTTTGGAAGAATTAGCAACTAATTTTCCAGAACATATTGAGTTTAAAAAGAATTATGCTTTTATTATAGCTTTATTAAATAATCTAGAAGAAGAATAGATATTACTACACCTTTACAATCCCTTCCAAAAACCGCTCATTCTGTTCGGCATCTATATAAATAAGAGGCTCCGCAAATAGCGTAGGCGTCTCTTTTGGATACGTACTTCTCATTTTTTTTATTGATCCTATCAAAAAGCAATGCCTTAGAAATCCCTTTAATAACAAACTGTTTTGCCCCTTATAATACCACTTAAAACTTAAAATAGCATAAATAATTAGTTTCTAGAGCACCTATATTTCAGGATAAAATAAAACCATAGCTATGGCTATGATTTGATTTTCTACTTCATCTAGGTACACCAAAATTCAAATTATTTTTATCCGATTTTAAATTATAATTGGTATAACTCATAATTTTCTTTGAGTTCATACATTTCCTTTTCTCCTATAGATACTGAGTAATAAATTTATAATCAAGTGATTACACAGCAATTTCTTTTGCTTGATCAGTATTATGCGTAACTACGTTTAGTAGCATCATAACACAAACATTTTAGTGAATCCGAGTTTAAAATTAATAGCAAAAAATAGTTTTACACGTTAAAAGCGAGTTAAACTATTTAATATTAATAGTATTACTATTAAATTTGAAATCAAATAAAGCATGATATGCAACGGTTACTACAAAATCTTAAAATCAGTGTTCCTGAAAAACTATATGTAAAAGATCCTGAATCTTCTAGTTTAGGAAAGCGCATTGTAGAAAACAGTATTACCCTTATAGATGAATTAGGCTTTGAAGAATTTACCTTTAAAAAATTAGGAAGTCATATAGGATCTAACGAAAGTTCTATCTATCGTTATTTTGAAAATAAACACATGTTATTGTTGTATTTGACAAATTGGTATTGGGGATGGATGGAATATCGATTGGTATTTTCTACTGCGGCTTTAAAGAATCCTAAACAGCAATTACAACAAGCACTAGATGTAGTGACGCAAGTGATTCAAGAAGATTCTAATTTTTCGCATATTAATGAAGTGGTATTAAGCAAGATTATCATTAGTGAGTACTCAAAATCATACCTCACCAAGGAAGTCGATACAGAGAATAAAGAAGGGTATTTCCTTATTTACAAACGATTGGTCACACGCTTACGCGAAATTATCCAAGACGTGAGTCCCTCCTATCTGTATGCTGCTAGTCTTGCCAGTACTGTTATACATGGGACACTACATCAACACTTTTTAAAAGAACACTTTACATCCATTACAGATTGTAATGATACCGTATCCCCAACAGATTATTTTACACACTTAGTTTACAATACATTAAATTTAAAATAGCATGGCAAAAACTGTTCTTACAGCTACCCAACGTCTTACTGGTCTATTACAATTAGATCGAAAAGATATCAAACAGATTATTTTTTATGCCATTTTCGCTGGAATCGTGAGTTTATCGCTTCCGCTAGGAATACAAGCCATTATTAACCTTATTCAAGGTGCACAAATGAGCACTTCTTGGATTATTCTTGTCATCTTAGTAACTATAGGAACTGTATTTGTAGGCGCCTTACAATTGATGCAAATGCGTATTCTGGAGAATGTACAGCAAAAATTATTTACACGTTCTTCTTTCGAATTCGCCTACAGATTTCCAAAAATAAAAATGAGTGAATTAAGTGACTATTATCCCCCAGAATTAGCCAATCGCTTTTTTGATACCTTAACTATTCAAAAAAGTTTATCAAAAATCTTGATTGATTTCCCTGCGGCGATTCTTCAAATTATATTCGGATTATTATTACTCTCTTTCTATCACCCATTCTTTATCATATATGGTGTACTCCTTATTTTTTTAGTCTACTTGGTTTTTAAGTTTACAGCACAAAAAGGATTAGATACCAGTCTAGATGAATCTAAGCAAAAGTATAAAGTAGCCCATTGGATTCAGGAAGTCGCCAGAACCATTACCAGTTTTAAACTCTCTGGACAGACATCACTAGCGCTTGAGAAAAATGATAAACTTGTATTAGAATATTTGCGTGCCCGCGAAAGCCACTTTAAGATTCTTGTACTCCAATTCATGCAAATGATTGGTTTTAAAGTACTCGTTACTGGAGGACTATTACTTATAGGAGGCATTTTAGTCTTAAATCAACAAATGAATATTGGGCAGTTTGTTGCTGCAGAGATTATCATTCTTTTAGTCATTAGCTCTGTAGAAAAATTGATTACTGGATTAGAGTCTATATATGATGTCCTTACTTCTTTAGAAAAAATAGGTCAGGTAGTAGATAAAGAGTTAGAACCTCAAGAAGGAGATCTTATACTAGAGGAAGAAACACCACTTATTGTAGAACTTAAAGATGTGAGTTACAAAGGCATCATAAAAGATGTTTCTTTAATACTTGAACCAGGCCAAAATTATATTATACAGGGATTACAAGGGTCAGGTAAAACGACCTTACTGAGACTTATTGCAGGAATTTTTGAACCAAGCTCTGGTGATATATTCATCAATGATAGATCTTTAAAAAGTATACATTTGAATCATTACAGATCCTATGTAGGACAATCTTTAAATGAGGAATCCCCTTTTGAAGGTACATTAAAAGAAAACATCACCTTTGGCGATACTTCCATCTCAGAAAAACAAATTAATTGGGCGATAGAGAAAACAGGTCTTTCAGATTTTATTAAAATGCAAGATAAAGGACTCCAAACCATTATTTATCCAGAAGGAAGACAAATTCCGTATACCATTTCAAAAAAGATCGTACTAGCACGTAGTATCATTCGTAAGCCTAAGCTACTCATTTTAAAAGACCCCCTGGATCATTTTAGCGAAAGCGAAGCAGAAAAACTTATCCAATTTTTAGCAGGAAAAGAACACCCATGGACACTCCTCGTGGTAAGTCAGAATCCTAAATGGAAACAGTTTTGTCATAACCATATCATTGTAAAAAAAGGATCTATCATTAAAAAATAGGAAGTATGCTGAATATTGGTGATAACAAACTCAACAAGACCGTAGATCTTAAAGAATATAAGGCTGTAAAGAAGGTAATGCATAAAAAACATTTTAAGCATTTCAATAGATTTTTAATTACATTCCCTATCATTGGTCTTATTATTCTATT
>CAKZKZ010000834.1 GCA_937124495.1 uncultured Dokdonia sp.
CTATTATCTAACGCTGGGTGACTTATATCGGTTCAAATGTCGCTAGATAAGCCAAGGCTAAAGTCTTCTTTCGTATCAAAGTGAATGTTAGATGGACTGATTTTCATACAGTGATTGGTAATCTCAATCATTATGACCAGTCACACAATATAAAACATAACAGCTTCATGCCTAGCAAAATACGCTAGGCATTTTTATCTAAATTTTGCTCTTGAACTCCTTATTTTTTTTGGTACAACTTAATTAATACCAATTAAATAGGAAGCTATGACAACAAAAAAATTTAACCTTTCATCAATCTTTACTTCATTCACCATCATGGCCTACATGATATTTATTGGTTTTGCAGAGAGAAATTCAGATCTAATTCAAATAGGTTATGCAGCAATTTGGAATTACTGGCTTATTGTTTTGATAACAATTTTTGAGTTATATCGTAAGCAGAACCAGCATTATATAAACCAATACTTTGACTTTTTTACCGGGTGTATGGCACTTGCTTTGGTATTAGCTTCAGTTATGTAATTATACATCTAAATGCACTTTCACGCATAAAAAGCTATTTTTATGCGTAACTTGGTTGTATTATGTGTTTGTGTTTAATGATCGGTGATATGAGAATGGCATTTAGAGCAGACGAAGAAATAAAAAAAGGGTATGAAGATGCCTTTAGGTATTTGGTTCCAAAAGACGGTAATCCAGAACAGCGTTCTAGAAGCAAAATGATAATTGAAGATCTGGTGGATGAATTAGGTCCTGTAATAGATAGTTATCCTTCATGGCACCCACTAGTTTCATCCAATGATATTAGCACTCATTGTGTAACTATACCTGGTGGTGATTGTGGTTATGTTGGTCTAGATCACACCATTTACTTTGCTCATGGATTTGTTACCTGTCCTTATGATGATGGCCAACGTATCTTAGATTCTGTTGAAAGTTTACCTGCTCATCCACTAGCGGTAATTACTGCTGAAAGATTGGATGAGCCTTTATATCATTTGTCGGCTAATCCTGTTGTTGTTAAATGCGAGTGGCAAAGACCACTACCATTAAACCGAATGATCCCTAAATCAATTGCTGCACCTCTTCTTTTAGAACAAGAGCTGCCGCATTGGAGGACTTCGCAATGTGCTGAAACATGGGAAACAATGCGCCCATATTTCTTAGGTACTCCAAATGGAAGTCGTTCTTCATTGTTTGTCACACAAGAAACAGGTCAGGTTCTTAAGGCTCTTTGGAATACAATAATTAATACTGGCATGTATGGAAATATAAGAGTAGATTAAATTCTTATTTTAAAAGCCTTTATTTATTATCTTTTGTAGATATAATGTAAATACATATGTGTGTACATAATGGATAATAATAAATGGCAAAGATTGCATGTTTCGCTAACAGTAAAGGTGGAGTAGGGAAGACTACTAGCTGCCTTGCTGTTGGTACTTGTTTAGCTGATTTAGGCTATAAAACACTTCTTATAGACTTAGACCATCAAGGTAATTTAAGTGATGATGTGGGTCGTGGTGATGAAGATTACACGATCACTGATTTGTTCGAAGATCCAAAGTTCGATATTACCAAGTTAGTTTACCCAGCATTAAATAAAGAAGAAGAAATAGATAACTTGAATGTGATTCCAGCGGATATCACATTGGCAACAGAAGCACGAGCTGCTGAACGTTACCGTCATCGTTTGCAAATTCTATCCGATGGGCTGAAGCCCATTAAAGATCTCTATGATTTTATTCTTATCGATCTTCGCCCTGCTATTGACCTAAGCATCGAAAATGCACTTCTAATTACTGACATTGTTATTGTTCCTGTTGATATGGATAGAAGGGCTACGAAAGGTATTTCAGACTTGTTCGAAGTAATCGCTGAAATTAAGCGAAATGATAAATTCGATTATATGTTAGTAAAAACCAAGATTGATGTACGTAATAAAATAATGCTTAAGGCAACAGAAGATCGTATTGCAGAAATGAAGCTTCATGCTAGCGATACTGCTATTCGTACAAGTGAAGATTTTAAAAAGGCTACAGAAGAAAAAATGCCGATTTGTTACTACGCAAAAAATTCAAAATCGCATCAGGATTATATGAGCTTAACTAATGAAATATTAGATCATATGGAAATACTTGGTGAACGTTATAAAGATTTAAAGGTGGTATAGACTATGGCCAGAAAAGATAGAGTAGATCGCAAACATACTGGTGTAACCACGGTAGAAGAAAATAAGAATGTTACTACAGGTAAGAGACTTCCTTTGCGAATGACTCAATTTGAACTTGATGAACTCGATGTTCTTACTGAAAAGGTTCAAGAGTTAATGCCACGTAAGAAGGTTAGTCGTAGTCGTATTATGAGGGCTTTAGTTCATATTCAAGATAATGCCCAATTAAAGAAAATAGTTAAATCTATTACTGAGAACACCTAGCTATAAATAAATAAGTGTACATACCAATGTGTGTACACTTGTTATACTTTGATGCATAGAGTGGTTATTTTGGACTCATTGAAGAGTCATTCAAACCAGATATTAAATCATCTAATTTTTTTAAATATTCATCATTTTCATTTGCAATATTTTTGTACTTTTTAACCAGTCTATCTAAAGCCTTATTTGGTGATTGATGGAAATCTATATTCCTTTGAATGTCTCCGGCTATTTTGTTTAAAGTAATATTCATTTTTACTTTATTTTCCCCTTTAGGGAAAATATTGAATACTGGCTTTTCATCAACAAAAACTAAATTATACCGAGTACTTCTACCACCAGAGGATGTCTGTGAAATAATTCCTTTATCAATTAAATCATTCAGATCACGAGTAGTTGTAGATGAAGATGCGCCAGTGATAGCTTGATATTTTTCAGAATTGATACCATTTTCAATTAAACCATTAGCACCAAAGGAGAAAAACTTGGTGATAATTTTTTCTTGTCTCTTGTTCAATTTTGTATCTTTATGATGATCCCAAAAGATAGATTTTTTAAGAATAAAGTCTATTTTATCTTTGGCATCTATCTGAGCTTCTTTTGTTGCTTCTACAAACCAATTTATCCATGAGGTTATGTTTGTACTTGGCTCTAACCTGGAGCTTTCAGCAAGCATTTCATAGTAATCATTTCTGTTGTTATTAATAGGTGTTGAAACACTAAATAATGGTGGAATCTCGAAATCTTGAAATAAAGCATGTTCTGATATAGCGCGTGCTATACGACCATTTCCATCACCAAAAGGATGTATTGAAGTGAACCACATATGAGCAATTGCTGATCTAATTGGACCGGGAACGTGATCTGAATCTTCATTTAATGGAGATGTGTCATTATACCAATTAATAAATGCCTCCATTTCATTTTCAACAATATTGCCTGGAGGTCCTTCAAAAATTGTTCTTTGATAATCACCAGTACCCGTAACTATTTCAACAGGCCCTATGCGGTAATCACCAACTTTAATTTCCATCTTCTTATAGTAATCTTCTTGTCCATTTAATAATAACTCATGCCAATTACAAATCATTTCTTTGGATAGGTTATTGGTAAAATTTTCTCTGACATCAATAAGTAAGGAAGCAATGCCATCTTCTTTATGGAATATGCCTTTTGGTTGGCTTAAATCTAAATCTAAGTAACGAGCCACGGAAGAACGCACTTCTTCGCGATTAAGGTTTTCACCTTCAATGGCGCTAGTGTTAATTGCTTCTTCAACCATTAAGTAAATATAAGCTTCGGATTTATTTTCCTGGTCCAGTTGAGAAACTTGTCCCTGAAGATTTGAAGATATTTTAGTATATTCTGCAATAGTTTTATTTAGACCATCTGATTCGTAGGTAAAGTTAGGCCAGTTACTTAGTTGCCAGTTATATTTTTCTCTCATGATATTGCACCTTTATTTGACCCATATTAGCATATTTTTTGGGTTGAATAAAGCCTATATTCAACCCAAAATGCTATCTAGCCCATTTTAAAGTGTTTTTTGGGTTAAATAGCAAGCTTATTCAACCCATTTATTATGTGTAAAAATGAATTAACTTCAGTATCCCACGCTTGTTATTGTTGTTAAGCAATAATCGCAGCATTCTTATTAGTATCCATGCCGTATCTTCCAATCCACAATACCAACTTACTGCTCTAATTATCCATTCGGCTATTAGCAATACATTGTCAGTGTTTGAAAGCCATTTTGTTATACGCTTACGTAACGTTTTTTTAATTAGTGTTGTCATGTTTGCTCCTTATTTTTAGTAGATGACATATCTATTTATGCGTTTACTGTTTTTAACGAGAACTAAGTCTGAACCCGCCAAAAAGCTACATAACTATTTATGTTTGGAGCACACGAAAAGAGCCTTTTTATGGCCAATTATTGAAATTAATTTAAAAAGTTGCCGTGAATGAACTGCTGATGTTTATTGTTTTATAGTAAAGGAGAGGTTTAGCAGGAAAAAATCCCTGTTAAGAAGTGTTTAGTTAGAGTTGTTTTTAATGCCCGATCACCATTAATAGGTTAAAAAGTGAACATGTTACTATGGTGGCATGTTTATATGTTTTCTGGTCCATCAGATAATTTCTTCATTGCAGTAGTCCGATTTTTAGGTCCATAGGTTTGAAAGATTTGTTCTTCATTATCATTTAGAATTGCAGCTACGTCTTCATATGCTCCTGGATGTAATTTTAGATAAACCATTGCTGATAAATGTCTCATAGCTTGAATGTTTATACCCTCTTGTTGAAGATTTGGGTCGATAATATAAAAGGCATTACCTGTCTCCATTTTGTACTGTATTCCAAGTAATGATTCGTTTATATGTAATTTTCTTGTTGTTTCTTTGTTTATTAGCCAACTACCTTCTTGAAGTAAAGCTTCTATTTCATCTGCACTATGATTTTCTATTTTTCTATTAGGGAAAGTTAACCATAAAAAAAATGCATCTAGATTGTTTTTGTAATTTTTAGCTTCATAAATATCTTCCTTTAATGCTGAAATAACAATATTTTTATGTTCAATTTTAAGTCCGTTTATACAGTCTGATTCTAATTTTTTAATTGTTGTTGTAACTCGCTCGATAAATTTTGGGATGTATAAAGGGAGAAATGTTTCAATATAAACCTTTCTTATTTTTAAAAAAAGTTCAAAAAAAGGAGTTAAAAAGTCAGGGAACGTTATATGGATTGGTACGGTATATTGTCCATGCGCATTTTTCATGCCTCTAACTTTACTTGATTCGTCTGATGGATTTATTCCTTCCAGCGGAATATTTAGTTCATACCTATTTATATCTTTCAAATATGTTATTGATTGAGCGTATTTATTTTGGGCAGCAGGTGATTCACAATATTTAAGCATTACCCAATTACCTACTCGTGGACAGTTAACAAAAGAGGCTTTAAATATTAAGGCAGTCATGGATTCATAATATGCTTTTGAAATATAGGAGTGAGCTATTCCAATATTATTCCCTGTTAAAATATTATTATCTGATTTAGAAATTAATGCATTAGCTTCTAATAGGTTTGCATTGGCTTTTTTAGCTAAATAATCTATTGCTTCTTTTATTAGCTTTACTTGCTTATTAATATGAAGTTTTACAATAAATTGAATATTTTGTTTTCCCCCATCAGTTCCTTTACCTAATTTGTCTACGAATGGATATAGAGAGTTTAGCCAGATAGATGAATCCTCTACTATATCGTTTAACTCTTCAAAATAATCTTCGGTACTTCTTTCTCCTTTCTCTCCGCAAAGCCTTAAAAAACCTTTTCTTGCACACCCATAAACCACAGTAAGTATTATATCAATAGCTATTCGAGCACCAAGTTTTCCACTCAAGGTAAATGCAACCAATTCTTCTAAAAAGGTATATGTTGTTAAATGTTCAGTGGTAACATCTTTTTCTGGAATATTTTTATGAACTACGCAAAAATTCATGAAAGATTTCATATTAAAATAGAATTTTTTTGCACTTGCGCATATACCTTTGCTGCCAAGAGTCCAAAATGTTTCCGTATTATATCTATTTAATTCTCTAACTTTGTATCTTCTTAAAAAGCTTTTATCATCTAATTTATTTGTTGGGATATTGATTGCTTTAGGCTGTATTCTTGAAATTTTATATGCAGAATAATCATTATAATAATTTAAAAAATGAGAGTTTAATTTCTTAACAACTTGCTTGTTTACTTTTTTAGATTTAGTTTTTACTACTTTCTTCCCACCTTTTTTATGTGATCTGACAAGTTCGGATGAGCGTCTAGATATTAGTCTAATTTTATCAAGTAATGTATTTTCAGGTAATCCCAAAAAATCTTCTATAAAGCTAATTCTTTCTGGAGAGATTCTAGTGCTAGGCTTCGCCACGCCTCTTATCCAATCTACAATAACTTTAGCAGCGCTTCTGACACTCATTCTGTTTTTTATGGTTACACGCGGCCATAAGTCAGGATTAGACTTAACAGCACATTCAATCATTTCTATACATATTTGGCTATATGTAAAATATTCTTTTTTTACTTTTAAGGCTTCCCCATAGTCTTTTAGTATTTCTTCATAAATATTATTGCCATATTTCCTTCGAATAGCTGTTTTTAATGTTTCAGTAAAAGTTAAGTTATCAGTGCTAAATTCAGTTATCTCTATATATAGAGAAGATAAATTTCTTAATACTGTTTTGGGAGATCTTAGTGATTTTCTATTAAGAGAAACCAATACCTCTAAATATTCATCTACAAGGTTATCTATATCTTTTTTTAGTCTAAAAGATATATTTTCTTCTGTAACAAGGTTGTGTTTCATTATATTGTTTAAGGCAGTTTTTAACCCTTGAAATTTATCTTTTTCACTTTTGTTATTCTTATTTAATTCTATATTTTCGTTTATGTAATCTTTTAATTTTTGATAGCTCATTAACAACAACCTATAAGTAATAACAATAAAGCTTACTTATTATAGTGATATTATATAAATATTTCAAACTCCCTAAGTTATTAGTTCCATAGTATAAAAAAGGCAAGGTTAAACAATAAGATATAATGTTGTAAATTTTTTTATTTATTGGAAAATATAGAGAAAATAATTGACAGAGTGTGATTGTTTGGTGTTTTTGCAACGTTATATTATGTTATTGAATGTTGTTGTAAATCCGTACTGTTTAATTTAAAGAAAACAGCTAGTTATTGTCTGTGCGGGGTTTGAAAGATTAACTTATAGGTATATTGGTTGTGGTTAGTGTTGTAAATTTACTGTTTTTATACTAAGAATGTAATAAATTGTTGTAAATTTTGTTAGTATACTTAAAAATATCTTAACGTCATGTTCTTAAATGTTTTTTGAGGTTTTTTAAATTTGAAATTTATTAATTATTTATAGTTGTTTTGGTTTTTTTACATCTGAATTTACAACACTGTTTTTTTTGAATCGTTTTTATGTGGTAGTAAAAGGGTGGGATTTTAACTATTACTAGTCTATCAATACAATAAAATTGATGGTTATACTGATATGTAGAATTAACAACTTATCTTTGGTATATCTTTCCAATTACTTGTGAACTGAGGACTAAGAAATTCTCTTCTCATTTTAAATTCATTAGACTTGCCTTCAGAACCTAATTTTAAGGTGCCTTGCCCATAGCGATTATTTATCCTATCAAGGCATTTCATTAACGATGGATTAGAATTGTCAGGCATGAATAAATCAGCTTGTTTAAATCGTCTGCTTTCTAGCTCAATAGCACCAATACCACATCGATAAAATCTAACTCCTGGTTTAAATATTTCATCAAGAACGTTACTTATTGCACTCGAAATATCACAGGTATTATCTGTGGCTACAGGAAACTCATAAACAAAAGATTGTTTATAGTAAAAATTATCGTGAGGCGAGCTGGAAGCGAATATAAGCAACTTTTTTATTAATGATGATTGCTGCCTTGTTTTCTTGCCAACTATGGCTGCATGCTTTGCTAGCGCAGCATGAAGCGCATGTTTATCTTCTATTCTTTGTCCAAAACTCCTGGTTGAAAATATTTCTCTTTTCGGTTCTAGAACTTCATCCCAAGACAAGCAGCTCAAGCCGTTTAACTCGTTCAATGTTCTTTCGGTAACAACACTGAATTCACGACGAACAGCCTTAGGGTCTAAAGTAGAAAATTGATAGGCATTGCTAATGCCTTGGAGATTTAATCGTTTTGATATTT
>CAKZKZ010000835.1 GCA_937124495.1 uncultured Dokdonia sp.
GTAGATTTTAAAATAGTGTTTTTAACTGTCTTTAATATCTTTAAAGGTGAAGAGAAAGCATATTGAAAATAAAGCAAAAAATAACTAAACGCCTATTCGATTTTACTTGTGCATTGCTAGGAATTATATTCCTTTGGTGGCTCCTATTAGTACTAGTTTTAATAGCAACAATTGACACAAAAAAAATAGGTGTTTTTACCCAAAAGAGGATAGGTTATTTGGGTAAAAATTTTCTGATTTTTAAAATCAGAACAATGAAAGAAAATACTGCTATTTTGAATCATGTAACTACAACTAATGATTCACGGCTAACAACATTTGGTAAGTTGTTAAGAATGCACAAGTTAGATGAGTTGCCTCAACTATTGAATGTATTATTTGGCCAAATGAGTTTTGTTGGGCCAAGGCCAGATGTTTCAGGTTTTGCTGATAAGTTAACAGGAGAGGATAGAATTATATTAACCGTAAAACCAGGTATTACAGGCCCAGCATCATTGAAGTTTAAAAAAGAAGAAGAATTATTAGCTTTACAAGACAATCCAGCTGAATATAATAGAAAGGTTATTTGGCCTCAAAAAGTTATACTTAATAAAGAATATGTTGAAAACTATACTTTAAAAGAGGATATAGTTATACTTATAAAAACGTTATTTAATGTCAGTAAATAATAAAATATGGTTGTCTTCCCCACACATGGGAGGAAGGGAACTAAAGTATATAAACGAAGCTTTTCAGGAAAACATGGTGTCCTCTTCAGGGTCAAATATTATTGGTTTTGAAAATAGTTTGCAAACTTATTTAGGCCAAGATTCAAAAGTAGTAGCTGTTAGTTCAGGGACAGCGGCTATTCATTTAGCCTTAAAACTTGCTGGCGTTAAAAGTACAGATGAGGTTTTATGTCAGAGTTTTACATTTGTTGCGTCTGTAAATCCAATAATGTACATGGGGGCAATTCCTGTATTTATTGATAGTGAATCTGAGACTTGGAATATGTGTCCAGTTAAATTAGAAGAAGCCATACTTGATAGGTTATCCAAAGGTTTTGACCCAAAAGCAATAGTTGTAGTACATTCTTATGGTATGCCTGCAAAGATTGATCAGATTCTAGTGGTAGCAAAAAAATATAATATTACTTTAATTGAAGATGCGGCAGAAGCATTGGGTTCTAGTTATAAAGGGCAAAAGTGTGGGACATTTGGAGATTATGGAATTTTATCCTTTAACGGGAATAAAATAATTACAACTTCTGGTGGAGGCGCATTAGTAAGTAAAAAATTAGCAGATAAAGAAAAAACAATATTTCTAGCTACTCAGGCAAAAGACGAGGCAATACATTACCAACATTCAGAAATAGGATATAATTATAGAATGAGTAATATATCCGCGGGAATAGGGAGAGGGCAAATAGAAGTTTTAGAACAAAGGGTTCACTCTCGTATAAATATGCATAATTTTTATGAAGAGTTATTTGAAGAAATTATTGGAGTCTCTATGCTGAACTCTCCGAATAAGGATTTTGAATCTAATTATTGGCTTACGTGTATCTTGATAAATGAAACTGTAGCTGGTTTTTCAAAAGATACTTTAAGAAAGCAATTAAGTCAAGATGGTATTGAATCAAGGCCTTTATGGAAACCAATGCATTTACAGCCAATATTTTCAGATTATTTACATTTTGACACAGGAGTGTCTGAGGAATTATTTAAAAACGGTTTGTGTTTACCCTCTGGATCGAATATTACAAATATTGAAAAACAAAGAATAAAGGAGTCAATATATAAAGTATTAAACTAATACTTTATATATTTGAAATACTTAAAAATCAAGTCATAGAATGAATATAACAGTAGTAGGGACAGGATATGTAGGCTTAGTTACCGGAACATGTTTAGCAGAGACAGGAAATAATGTTGTCTGTGTGGATATTGATGCAAAAAAAGTTGCAATGATGCAACAAGGAAATGTACCAATCTATGAGCCGCATTTAGATGTGCTGTTTCAAAGAAATATAAAGGCAGATCGTTTAAAATTCACCACATCATTAAAAGAGGGTTTAGATTTTGGGGATATTATTTTCTTAGCATTACCAACTCCAGAAGATGAAGATGGATCGGCAGATTTATCTTATGTACTTGGTGTTGCAGAGGAGATTGGAAACTTAATGACCAGTTATAAAGTTATTGTAGATAAAAGTACTGTGCCTGTTGGAACAGCTGAAAAAGTTACTGCTACAATTGCCAAAAACGCTACAGTTGATTTTGATGTGGTGTCTAATCCAGAATTTTTAAGAGAAGGTTTCGCTGTTGATGATTTCCTAAAACCAGAACGTATCGTCGTTGGGTCAAGTTCAGATAAAGCTACAGAATTGATGAAAAAGTTGTATAATCCGTTTGTAAGATCAGGCAATCCAATTATTATAATGGATGAAAAATCTGCCGAATTAACTAAGTATGCTGCAAACTCATTCCTTGCCACTAAAATTACCTTTATGAATGAAATCGCTAACTTTTGTGAAAAGGTTGGTGCCGATGTTGATAAAGTAAGAATAGGAATGGGGACAGATTCTAGAATAGGGAAACGTTTCTTGTTTCCTGGTATTGGCTATGGCGGGTCATGTTTTCCTAAAGATGTGAAAGCTCTTCAGAAGTCAGGAAAAGATAATAATTATGATTTTGAAATATTAGATGCAGTAATTGGTGTGAATGATATTCAGAAAACGCGATTAATCCCTAAAGTAGCATCATATTTTAATGATGATTTACAAGGAAAAACAATTGCAATATGGGGATTAGCATTTAAGCCAGAAACTGACGATATTAGAGAAGCCCCAGCTTTATACATAATTGATGAGTTATTGAGTAGAGGTGCTAAAATTTGCGCTTTTGATCCTGAGGCCATGCCAAATGTTGAACATAAATATGGTGATAAAATAAGTTTTGCAGCATCAATGTATGATGCTTTAACCAATGCTGATGCTTTAATAATCAGTACTGAATGGAGTATTTTTAGAACCCCTGATTTTAACACAATTAAAGAGGAATTAAATAATGCTGTTATTTTTGATGGAAGAAATTTATACGATATCAATGACATGAAGAATGAAG
>CAKZKZ010000836.1 GCA_937124495.1 uncultured Dokdonia sp.
ATAGAAAGTGCTACAGCAATAACAGTTAGGATACTTTTAGTGTAAAGATCAGTTTTCATAAGATGTTGTTTTTAATTAGTAGATCAATATAATCAAAAATAAAGCCATATCTTTTTGCAGTCATTTAATTACGCATACTATTTATGAAAGAAGCTACATACGATAAAAGTCGAGTAATTAATTTTAGCGATGCTGTTTTTTCTATCGTCATGACGCTTCTTATCTTAGAAGTTGCAGTGCCATCAGCAAAGTCAATTAATACAATAGCTTTTACAGATTTACTCTCTAATAGAATACCAGATTTTATTGGATTGGTTGTCAGTTTTTTAGTAAGTGCACTATATTGGATAGGGCATATTAGATTAATGAAATATGTAAGTGCTGTCACAGGAAAGCTTCTATGGCTTAATATATACTTTCTGCTTGCTATTGTTGTATTACCGTTTTCGACAGCGATGTATGTAAATGGATTTAATCATACAGGCCCTTTTGTGTTTTACTGTATGAATCTTGCTGTCATAGGGCTCTTTAACATGCTTATGTTACGGTATGTGTATCGTTCAGAAAAGAAAAAAACAGGCTTCACAAGAATTTATTATCGCTGGTATCGAGCACGTAGTTTGAATGTGATGGTGGTATGGATTCTTGCAGCTCTTTTGGCTTCGAATTTGCCATGGCTAGCTCGTTTCGTATTTTTATTATTATTTGTATTTCAGTTTTTTATAGATCGTCGATTTAAGAAAAAAATAAAATGATACATACATTGTCTTTTATACGTTTTCATACTTCGATAAGTTCAATATAAAACTCACTTGCGTGAAAACGTACTTAGGCACAAAAAAAGAGGCAGTGATTATAGACTACCTCTTTATATAGTTGTATGTTTTATGGTAAAAAACTAATTAATTGATTTTTTTTGCCCTTCATTTCTTGCCCTCTTTGATGCAAAGTAACATGGCTTATTTTGTTTGTGGCATCTCGTGTAAATAGTAATTTTGCAGGTGCCTATATATTCTTTGATGACTGTAGGATCAAGTGCAATTCCTTTTTTTTAGTTGCTACTTTTTTTATTGCTTTCAATCCCTTTTTCTTCTTGAATACGATTCTTGAAAATTACTTTTTTCTTCCCGTTTTCTATGGAGAAATTATAAATGATAAAACTGTCCTCAAAAGAAAACGTATGGTCATCTATAGCATGAATGGGTAGTTTTTGACTTCCTTTTCGCTGGCTATATAATTGATCTCCTTCAAGGGTTACAAATCGTATAACGTCATTGTCAAAGACATACGTGCCTGTCCATTGCTGTAATTGTTTTTTAGAAAGCATCACTGTTGTGTTTTCTGTAAACATAGGTGTGTCCATCACCATGCTCGCCAGTCGTAATGTGATATCTTGAGGAGAATTACCATTTGCGTTGGTCAATACAACCGCATAGATATCTTCATCAGGAACATATACCCCTTGTGTAACAAAACCAAAAATACCACCTCCGTGTTCAATACTCAATTTGTTATTAAGCTCATTAATTTGCCATCCATACCCATAATTGGTAAGATCTCCATTATTTAATGTCGTATTCGCGTGTGCTTTTGCTTTACTCTTAGCGGTTATTAAGGTGTTGTCTCGGATGGCTTTATGCCATAAAAACATATCATCTACACAGGACATTAAAGAACCTGCAGCATACGGTATGGTCATGCTTATTTGGGGTGCATTCCGAAAGCCTTGTGAAGTAGGTTGATATCCAGAGGCTCTGTTTTTAATGATTTTTGATTTGTCTCCGTAGTATGAATTTTTCATTCTAAGTGGATCAAAAATGCGTTGTTGAATAAAATCTTCGTATTCGATTCCTGATACTTTTTCAATGATATATCCTAAAACAATGTATCCAGAATTATTATAAAACCATTGTTCTCCGGGTTTAAAATCGGCAGGTTCGTTTTTAAAATAATCTATAATCTCTATCGGAGTTTTATCAGTTTTACCAAAAGCATTAAGACCTTGCATTGCCGTATAACTTTTAATTCCTGACGTATGATTGAGTAATTGATGAATCGTAATTTGATCGCCGTTAGGATAAGTAGGAAGATATTTAGTAAGCTTATCTTGAACGCTTAGTTTTCCTTCTTCTTCTAGCATCAAAATTGAAACAGCCGTAAATTGCTTGGTAATGGATCCTATTTCAAAAACGTGATTAGGGTTCATGACAATATTGTTTTCCAAATTTGCATTCCCGAACGCATTGCGATAGAGCACTTTTCCTTTTTTAGCAACCAGAACAGTAGCTCCTGGACCATTGGCAGGATATTTTTTCTGGAACAATTGATCAAAGGTGGTAGTAACATTCTGAGCACTTAGTGAAGTGACAAAGAATAGGAGAAGTAATGTCTTAAAGTTTTTCATGTGATTTTTTGATTGATTGGTGATAAGACGCTAATAAGTAGTTCTCGGTTACAGTAAAAAGAGACAATTTCTGTATACGCTTTCGCGAAAGCGTATACAGACATAAAAAAGGAAGATATAAAAAAAAGAGGTAGCTATTAATAGCTACCTCTTTTATATGATTTGAAAATTGTACTTTCTTAGAATCCGAAAGCCTTTTTTACTTTGTCTACATAATCTAGTTTTTCCCACGTAAATAATTCAACTTCAATATCTTCTTTGGTGCCATCAAGACGCTCAAATGTTTTAGTAACCGTTTCATTTTTACGCCCCATATGTCCATAAGCAGCAGTCTCGCTGTATATAGGAGAACGTAATTTTAAACGAGATTCGATAGACGCTGGTCGCATATCAAAAATCTCAGTGACTTTTTGTGCGATTTCACCATCAGTCATGTTTAGGTTAGAAGTCCCATAAGAATCTACAAAAATTCCCATAGGCTCAACCACTCCAATAGCATAGGATACTTGTACTAAAATCTCATCGGCTACACCAGCAGCAACAAGATTTTTTGCAATATGACGTGTTGCATATGCAGCGCTACGATCTACTTTTGAAGGATCTTTTCCAGAAAAAGCACCACCACCGTGAGCACCTTTTCCTCCATAGGTGTCTACAATAATCTTACGACCTGTAAGTCCAGTATCTCCGTGAGGTCCTCCTATTACAAATTTACCAGTAGGGTTGATATGATACGTGATATCATCATTAAAGAGTGCAGCAATACTTGCAGGAAGTTTTGCAACCAATCTAGGAATTAAGATATCTACAATATCCTTGCGTATTTTAGCAAGCATAACTTCATCTTCAGCAAAATCATCGTGTTGTGTAGACACGACAATCGCATCGATGCGTTGCGGTATATTATCATCACTATATTCAATGGTCACTTGACTTTTTGAATCTGGACGTAAATACGTGATTTCTTTTTCTTCACGACGAAGTGCCGCAAGCTCAATCAATATTTTATGAGATAGATCTAACGCCAGTGGCATTAGATTTTCTGTTTCTTTAGTCGCATATCCAAACATCATTCCTTGATCTCCTGCACCTTGCTCTTCTTTAGAATCACGATCTACACCACGGTTAATATCGTCAGACTGCTCATGAATTGCCGAAAGTACACCACACGAATTCCCATCAAACATATACTCTCCTTTGGTATATCCTATTTTATTAATGGTATTACGTGCAATTTTTTGAACGTCTAGGTAGGTGTTACTTTTTACTTCTCCTGCTAGTACTACTTGTCCTGTAGTAACAAGCGTTTCACAAGCTACTTTTGAATCAGGATCAAAGGCTAGGAAGTTATCTATAAGTGCGTCAGAGATTTGATCTGCTACTTTATCTGGATGTCCTTCAGAGACACTTTCTGAAGTAAATAAATATGCCATTATTTGTTTGTTTGATAGATTGAAGTCGATTTGACGAAAGCACCCTAGGAAAATTACACCGAGATTGAAGTATCAATCGTACTATAGTAATTATTTTAGGCATTTTTTTAAGAGGTTGCAAGCAGTCAAATCTTTCCTCATTATTACGAGTGCAAATGTAAGTAAACTTTTAAAACTACCAAGCGTATTAGCAATCTCTTAACGAGGTGGTGAGCAAAAGGGTTTTTTGTAGCTTTTGGCACAAAAAAAACCTTTTGCGATTCCGTTATTTATATTTCCTAATCTTGGGGAACGAAATCTCTTAACGAGGTAGCGAAGCGTACTATTATTTTTCTATAAATCTTTTCTATACAGAGTCTTTAAAGAGGCGTGAGTGTATTTTGTTTTTGTGCATTTTATTCACTGGATACTATTTTCTGATCGTCATCTGTTTTCTTATTCCTAGTAGCATAAAAATACAAAGAATGATGATCAATCTCTACACCTAAAGTTTCTTCTATCGTTTTCTTTATTTCTTGAATAAGAGGATCTGAAAATTCTAATACCTCACCTGTATCTGTTAGAATAATGTGATCGTGTTTTCCATGAAAAAAAGATTTTTCAAATTGAGCAACATGATCATTAAATTGATGTTTACGTACTAAGCGTGATTCTATTAATAAATCCATAGTGTTATAAAGTGTCGCTCGACTTACTCTATAGTTTTTTTCCTTCATTCTTACATACAAGGAATCTATATTAAGGTGTCCATCATAATTATATATTTCTTCTAGAATTGCATACCGTTCGGGTGTTTTTCTATGCCTGTTTTCTTCCAAAAATTTAGTAAGTATTCCTTTAACTATATTGAAACTGCTGAAACATGTCATATGCGTAATAGGATTAATGAGATTTATGTATGGTATGCTAATCGAACTAATGATCTTTATTCTTGGTAAGATCTATCCAGGTACTCC
>CAKZKZ010000837.1 GCA_937124495.1 uncultured Dokdonia sp.
ATTTAATAAGGATTCATCGTCATTTAAAGACTTAAATAATTTTTTCTTTAAAGTTCCCTTACTACTTATAAGCTTTATAGCCATTTTATCAATAGCGATAGAGCTTAGTACCGTTTGAATGTAACCTTCAATAAGGTCATCTAAACTTATGCCTAAATTATTAAATACTTTACGTTCCATAAGTAGCAAGCGCTTAGTGTCTGAACCCCAACTGCCGTCTTCCTTTATGTAAGACAAGTTAGTACCTAAAATATCCCAAGAAGATTTGCCATCAGTCAGTGTGTCTTTTAAGGGTGATTTGGCTCTCCTTGAATAAATAGAAATAGGACGGTAACCTTCCTCTGTTCCGTGAATCATCATTCTAAAATCAAGGACGTATGACTCTCCTTTAGAATCTGGTACAGTTCCTATGTGATAGAACATACCTTCAGTAGTTGTTGAACTCCAATTGTAATTACCAACTAAACTTTGGACTATAAATTTATCATAGTCAAAGTCCTGTTCCATAAAGGCATTTAATTCTTCTTCATTTACAATAGTATATACACCTTGACCTGCATTACTATAAGGATTTTTAACTACTGCTTTCCCACCAAAATTAGCTACCCAAATAGGAATTTCATTTTTGTTTACATCCCAGATGGTATGTGGTGTTAGTATTTTTAAATGCTTTTCGGCAATTTCAGCATTGAAAAAAGAATATGCCTTAGAAGCAATCATCTTATTACGTCCTCCTGCGAGACAAACTATGGTAGGATTAACGATTTTGGTTTTTGAAAGTATAGGCAATCTGTTCCATGGTTTTTGTGTTAAATACCTAAAGACCAACGATATTTCTATCCACTCGTCATTAATTTTAATCTTAATGTAGTCCCCAGAAGTATCAATGTGTTCATTCTTATCATCTTTATAATATGGAACAAGATATACCTCTTTTTTGAGCATATCTGATAATGCGTGTGCATACCCAGAAGCCTCCATTAGGTTTTTGTCATAAATAACTGCCGTTGGACCTATGCTTTTCTTTTTTAACAATGGTTTTATGGTTTCATCTACAAATTTTCGATAGCCACCTTGTTCTTGATATTCATTGAGTAAAGGCATTGACTTTTGTCCAGAAGGACAGGAATTATTTTCAATAATGACCATTTGGCGTTTTCCTTTTTCAGTTGTCACGTGAAGCAAATCTGCTCCTGAAAGATGATAGTGTTTAGGCTTATAACTAAGAAGTTCTGTTAAGTCTACGGCACTTACCATAGGGTTTAAGTGGCAATATCTATTTACAATTCTCTCAGTAGTAAGGTTAAGAAAATAGCTTACCATAGGATGTATAGTAGCGTTTAAGGATTTTTCATACCAATGATTTTCTGCTTCAAAGGTGTTTGGTTTTATAATGGAAATTGTACTTTTCATACTACTTGGAATCGGGGTTATTTCTTTTTTAGTTCGAATAGGTCCTTACGTCTATCCTTAAGGTTTTTTACGGCACCAAATTGATGTAACTCACTTAACAAATCGATATCTACATCAGCAATGAGAATCATTTCAGTATTAGGGGTTGCCTCTGCTTTTATTCCATTTGTTGGAAAGGAAAAATCGCAGGGCGTAAACACCATAGATTGTGCAAACTGGATATCCATATTCTCTACATTGGGTAGGTTTCCCACACTTCCTGCAATCGCCACGTAGCATTCATTTTCTATAGCACGTGCTTGAGAGCAATGACGTACACGGGAATACCCATTTTGTGTGTCTGTTAAGAATGGTACAAACAAAATGTCCATTCCTTCATCTGCCAGTAATCGGCTTAATTCTGGGAATTCTGAATCATAGCATATCAGTACCCCTATTTTACCACAGTCAGTATCGAATGCTTTTATTTGATTACCACCTTGCATTCCCCATACTTTTGCTTCATCTGGCGTAACGTGTAACTTCTCATAACGATCGACGGTACCATCACGTCTACACAAATAACCTACATTATAAAGCCTGCCATCTCGCATTTCTGGCATACTGCCAGAAATAATGTTGATGTTATAGGTAATGGAAAACTCAGAGAATTTATCTACAATCGCTTGTGTGTGCTTTGCTAATCCTCTGATGGCATCTGGCGTTTTTAAATGGTTATCTTTTGCCATTAAAGGCGCATTAAAAAACTCTGGAAACAGGGCGAAGTCTGAGCGATAGCCTGCCACGGCATCAATAAAATATTCGGCTTGTTTTAGTAGCTCGTCTAGGTCTTTGTAGGGACGCATTTGCCATTGTATCAAGCCAAGACGTACAATGCGCTTTTTTGTAGCAGCTTTTTTAGTAGGCTTTTTGTAATAAATATTATCCCACTCCATAAGAATGGCATATTCACCAGAATCTTTATCACCTTCAAGATAGCCCTTCATCACCTTTGTAGGGTGAAAATCATTTGATATTTGAAAATTAAGCACAGGGTCATTAATTTCTTTGCGCTTTACTTTTTCGATATACTCTTTGGGAGAAACGGTGTCTGCATACTTGCTGTAATTAGGCATTCTTCCTCCAAAGGCGATGCCTTTTAAGTTCAATTTTTCAGCTACTTCTTTGCGGTAATCATATAAACGACGCCCTAAACGTAAGCCTCTAAACTCTGGTTTAATAAACACGTCTATCCCATAGAGCACATCCCCATCATCAGTATGTGTACTAAAGGAATAGTTGCCTGTAATCTCCTTATAGTCATGATTATCTTCGAAGTCATCGTAATTAACGATGATAGATAATGCACAACCTGCAAGTTGCCCATTGATTTTTATAACGACCTGACCTTCTTGAAATTTTTCAATGAGAGATTCTATATGATATTCTTTCCAGTAGGCGTCTGGCATATTAGTATATGCCGAAATCATTGCTATTTTGAGCTCCTGATAATCACTTAGATTAAGATACTTAAGCTCAATATTTTCTATGTCTTTTGTTTCCATTGTGGCTACCTAAAAGGTAGTGGTGTTATTCGTCTATAAAAACTTCTTCTGAATTTTTAAAACTCTTAAATTCTACTTGATATTCATCTGGATCTGTAATGAAGAACGAAACGTGTTCGCCAATTTTGTTTTCAAGAAAAGTAACTTCTGTAGTTACATCCAGATTTTTTGAAATAAGTCTGGAATATATATTACCCCAAGTTTCAGCATTTACGATAACACCAAAATGAAAAGAAGGTAAAATATGATCATTTAACCGATAATTCTTAAAATTAAATTTGAAATCACCTGTTTGAGTAAAAGTCAGTTGATGTCCAAACAAATTTATATCTAGCCATTTGTCAGTACTCCTTCCTAGTTTTGCTCCTAAAATATACACGTAAAAGTCTCTTGTTTTCTCTATGTTTAAACAAGGTAATGATAGATGAAATGGTGCTTTCATAAAATGTTCTTTTAATTTATTTCATTAAATTGTTCACAATATAGAATTACAGCACTACGATCTTCTTTATCTAGATATTCTAATGCTTGATACCAAGGAATCCATAATGCTCTTTTAAATTTTTCAGGTTCTAAAAGATCAATATTTTCAATGTCTTTTGTTGTAACAAAATAATGCTTGTAAACTTCTCTTTTATCTTTGGTAATATTACGTCTAGAGATAAAATATGTAAGGTCTTTTCTGTTAAGTTGTAGATCAATTTCTTCTTCTACTTCTCTAATAAGCGCGTCACAATCTGTTTCTCTTTTCTTTTGTATTCCACCCGGAAACGTATACTGTTTTTTTAAACCTATCTTCTCTAACACCAGTAGATGCTCGCCCTTAAAAGCAAGAAGTCTGGATTTGTGCATCATTTTTTTGATCTTCATCACTGTGCAGTATAAAAATTTATATTAACTAAATGGATCTTGTACTGCCTCTGGATCATCATCATCATAATCTTCATAATCACCTTCATCATAATTTTCCATCACTTTTTCAAGTCGCTCACTTATTTTTACAAGATATTTAGTGTCTTCTGTAATGATTTCAACTGCTTCAACGGTTTCATAGTTTGCATTTTTGAATGTAATTACATCTCTATCATCATAACCATCAGGAAATTTATCTACAACCATCGCTAGAATTTCAGGAGTTAGTTTCTTAAAGTCTACAATGACTCTTTTTAAATTTGGATTACTATTATTTTTCATAATTACATATCTAATAAATAAGCAAAAATTAATGGGGCTACGATGGTCGCATCACTTTCTATAATAAATTTAGGGGTGTCCATATCTAGTTTCCCCCAAGTGATTTTTTCATTAGGTACCGCTCCACTATATGACCCATAACTTGTGGTTGAGTCACTTATCTGGCAGAAATAATTCCAAAAAGGTGTGTCTGTACGTTCCATATCTTGATATAACATAGGCACTACACAAATGGGAAAATCGCCAGCGATACCACCACCTATTTGAAAGAAACCAATACCATTTTGGGAATTATCAGTATACCAATCCGCAAGGTAGGTCATATATTCTATTCCAGATTTCATTGTACTGGCTTTAAGCTCGCCCTTCATTACATAGCTAGCAAAAATGTTACCCATAGTACTATCTTCCCAACCTGGAACTATGATAGGTAAACTTGCTTTTGCAGCAGCATACATCCAAGAATCCTTAATATCTATTTCATAATGCTCTTCTAGGACACCAGATAGTAAAAGCTTGTACATATACTCGTGCGGAAAGTAGCGCTCTCCGTTAGCCTCTGCATCTTTCCATATTTTCACAATATGTTCTTGTATGCGTCTAAAGGCTTCCTCTTCGGGGATGCACGTATCTGTTACTCGATTCAAACCACGCTCTAGTAAATCCCACTCATCTTGCGGTGTTAAATCACGGTAGTTAGGTACGCGCTCATAATGACTATGTGCAACAAGGTTCATCACATCTTCCTCTAAATTCGCACCAGTACACGAAATGGCGTGCACTTTTCCTTGGCGAATCATTTCTGCAAGTGATTTCCCCAATTCAGCGGTACTCATAGCTCCAGCAAGGGTTATCATCATTTTCCCACCTTTGGCTAAGTGGTTTTCGTAGGCCACAGCTGC
>CAKZKZ010000838.1 GCA_937124495.1 uncultured Dokdonia sp.
TCATTAGGCTTCTCCTCTAATATCAACAAAGTGGCCATGTATTGCTGCTGCTGCCGCCATTGCAGGACTCACTAAGTGTGTACGCCCGCCTCGCCCTTGGCGTCCTTCAAAATTTCTGTTGGAAGTCGAGACGCAATATTCGCCCGATGGGATTTTGTCGTCATTCATGGCTAAGCAGGCAGAACAACCAGGTTCTCTCAGCGTAAATCCAGCATTTTCAAATACGGTAACAAGGCCTTCTTCCTGTAACTGTTTAGCAACTTGTTGTGACCCAGGAACCAACCAAGCGTTTACATTAGGTGCTTTTTGCTTTCCTTTTATATAGCTTGCGGCAATTCTAAAATCTTCGATTCTTGAATTGGTGCAACTACCTATAAACACGTAGTTGATGGTGGTGTCTAGCAATTGAGAGCCACCTTTAAAGTTCATGTATTCCAATGCTTTTTCAAAGGTCATATCGCCTTTTTCTGGAATATGATCTGTGATTTTGATGCCCATACCAGGATTGGTTCCGTAGGTAAGCATCGGTGCGACATCTGCCGCGTCAAAGTGATATTCTTTATCAAAGGTAGCGTCAGCATCGGTAGGGAGTGTTTCCCAGTGGGATACCGCTTTCGCGAAAGCGTCTCCTTGCGGCGCAAATTTCTTACCTTCTATATAATCAAAGGTGGTTTGGTCTGGTGCGATCATCCCGCCTCGTGCGCCCATTTCAATACTCATGTTACAGACGGTCATACGACCTTCCATAGACATTTCTTGAAAAACGTTTCCTGCATATTCACAGAAATATCCTGTACCTGCATTGGTACCAATTTGTGAGATGATGTATAGAATCACATCTTTAGGCAATACGCCAGGAGATAAGGTTCCATTGACACTAACACGGAGGCTTTTAGGTTTTTTGAGCAAAAGGCTTTGGCTCGCAAATACCTGAGCTACTTGGCTAGTTCCTATTCCAAACGCAATACTCCCAAAAGCACCGTGTGTACTTGTATGACTGTCTCCACAGACCATTGTCATACCGGGTTGTGTAATTCCTAATTCAGGAGCAATTACGTGCACAATGCCGTTATATTCATGTCCTAAATCATATAAGGTAATCCCGTGTTTCTTACAGTTTTTAGAGAGCTGCTCTAGTTGGTTTCGCGAAAGCGGGTCCTCCACAGGTAAATGCTGATTAATGGTAGGTGTATTATGATCTGCCGTAGCGACAATTTGATCTGGTCTTGCAATTGGAATGCCTCTTGCTTCCAGTTCATTAAACGCCTGTGGACTTGTCACCTCGTGAATTAAGTGTTTGTCGATGTATAAAACCTGAGGTCCATTAGGTATCGTATCGACCACGTGTGCATCCCAGACTTTATCAAATAAGGTTTTTCCCATGCTTCTGCCCGCATAAACGGGTATCTTTTTGTTATTGCTAACTACTATAAAAGTAGTGATTTTTAATTCTATTTGTTAGGTTATGAGCTTGTTGTACTGAAACTATTGAGTTTTGATTTTCAGTTTATGTGTTTAAAGGTGTATGTGTTTAAACATTTGTATCTCATAACGCTGTATTTTATTTTTCAAATGACTAATAGCTAACAGCCAATAGTTAAGCGAACACTCCTGCTCGTATATGTACGTTTTCCATAATCTTATGAATATCTTCATCACGAACTTCTTTTTGATGATCGGCGACAGATAAGAAGTTGGTGTATGCTACATCGAGTTGATCTTTGGTCAGTTCGTATCCTACTTTTTTAGAACGGTAGGCGAGGGCTGCACGACCGCTACGAGCAGTGAGGATAATAGCACTTTCGGTGACACCTACATCGGCAGGATCCATGATTTCGTACGTTTCACGATTTTTGATCATTCCGTCTTGGTGAATTCCTGAGCTATGTGCAAATGCATTTGCACCTACAATTGCTTTATTTGGTTGTACAGGCATACCCATTTTTTCACTCACCATACGACTGGTGTCATACAATAATTGCGTATTAATTGTGGTGTCTAGATTGAGGTATGGATGTTGTTTTAACACCATGACGACTTCTTCTAGTGATGTATTTCCTGCACGCTCACCGATACCGTTAATGGTACACTCTATTTGTCTTGCGCCGTTTTGAACTCCCGCAATCGAGTTGGCTGTCGCTAATCCTAAATCATTATGACAGTGACAGGAAAGAGTGACGTTTTCAATACCTTTTACGTTTTCTCGTAAGTATTTCATTTTTGCTCCATACTCATCGGGTAAACAATATCCAGTAGTATCAGGAATATTTAGCACCGTAGCTCCTGCTTTAATGACCGCTTCTAGTACTCTGGCGAGATATACATTATCTGTACGACCCGCATCTTCGGCATAAAAT
>CAKZKZ010000839.1 GCA_937124495.1 uncultured Dokdonia sp.
GATTACGACTCACTAATCCTCCGAAATGTATTTATGTATTCGACAGATTACACTAGTATTGAAAATGAGGTTCTTCGGTAGGACACGGGGTAATTCCTGTGAGTAACAATGTACTTCGGTATATCGTTACAACTGCCTACTATCCCTCATAAGATACAGATGTATTCGACGGATCACACCGTATTGAGATGGGTTCTTTGATAGGACACGAGTTGACCTTCGTGAGCAGCGATTTACTTCGGTAGATCAACACTTACTCCGGCTAGCTACGGCCTATCAATTCCATAAGATATACACAGTGATTGACAGAGAGTACGCTGTATGATTAACGAAGTTCTTTGGTAAGACCTGAGTTGACTTTAGTGGGTAAGGGTTTGCTTCGGTAAATCAAACCCCGCTATCACTAACGAAGGCACTTAGATTCTTCATAGTATACTTCAGTGATCGACAGAATACGCTAGTATTGAAAATGGGTTCTTTGGTAAGACACGAGTTGACTTTTGTGAGTAGCGATGTACTTCGGTATATCAAAACTTACTTTGACTAACTACGGCTCACTAATCCCATAGCAAATACTTTAGTAATCAATTTGATTACAATAGTACTTAGAAATGGAGTTCTTTTAGTAAGAAACGAGTTCACCCTCGTAAGCAGCGATTTACTTCTGGTAAATTAAAACATACGTTGGTAGACCATAGACGACTAATCCCCCTGAGGATACTTATGCAAACGACGTGCTTGGCTCTGCGAGTGAAGATGTACACTGCTTTTCAAGTGATTGTTAGTAGGAATTACGTAAGCGAGAGACTTTAGTCAAAAAAGGTACTTTAGTATCTTTTGTAAGACTTTCCACAAGAAGAAAGCAATCTTCCAGTTAAGGTTTTATTTAATAACAAAAAAGCTGACCAAATAGGTCAACTTTTTTTTGTTATACCAATACGGGTTCTAATAATTAGGATGATATATACGATCTTCAATATATTTTTTTAAATCCGTAGGTTTTTCATCTCTTGCAAGGCCTAATTCATAAGCTTTTTCAGCTACAGCTACTGAGATGTCTAATGATAACCTTCTAATTTCTGTTAACCTTGGATATAAAGCGCCTTCTTGTATGTTTTCTTCTGTAACTAGTTTAGCTAATGTTCTAGCAGCCACTAAGAATAAATCATCAGGAATCGTTGTTGTATTTGCCATAATAGCTCCTAAACCTAATCCTGGAAATATATACGCATTGTTTCCTTGTCCAGGTCTGAATTCTTTTCCATTATAAGATACTTTATCAAATGGGCTTCCACTTGAAAAAATAGCTTTTCCTTTACTCCATTGGTAAGCTTGTTCAGCAGTACACTCTGCTTTTGATGTAGGATTTGATAAAGCAAAAATAACAGGATGTTCATTGATTGCTGTTATGTGCTCTATCACTTCTTTTGTAAATGTACCAGGCGCTCCTGTAGCTCCTATAAGTATATGTGGTTGTATGGTGTCTATAGCTTCTATAAAGTGACGATGCGGCACCTCATGTGCATACGGTAAGTTATGTGGCTTTAAGTCAGTGCGACTTCCAACCACCAGCCCTTCTGAATCTACAAACCAAAGTCGTTTGCGAGCTTCTTCTGGAGACAGTCCTTCATCTATAAACGCAGCAACCATAAGATCTGCAATTCCTGTGGCAGCAGATCCTGCTCCCAAAAACATCACTTTGGAGTCTGAAAAAGAACGGCCTGTAATTCTACTAGAAGCATACACGCCAGCTAACGCTACGGCCGCTGTTCCTTGAATATCATCATTAAAACTTAAGACACGGTCTTTATACGTATTTAGTAAGCTATATGCATTTGGAGTCAGAAAATCTTCAAATTGTATAAGTGCTCTTGGATATTTTTTTTGGACTGCTTGTACAAATTCTTCAATAAGGTCAAAATAAGCTTGTCCTTCTAATCTTCTCTTAGGATACCCTAAATATAAAGGATCATTAAGAAGCTCTTCATTATTAGTTCCTACATCAAGCATAACTGGAAGTGCTTGATGAGGAGGTATTCCAGCACATGCTGTATACAATGCTAATTTCCCTATGGGAATTCCCATCCCATTTGCTCCCAAATCACCAAGGCCAAGAATACGTTGTCCATCTGTAATGACAATAATTCGTATATCATCCTCTGGCCAATTTCCTAAAATAGTTGCTATCTCACCTTTATCTTCTGGTGTGATGTAAAACCCTTTTGGACTCCTGAAAATATGCGAAAACTCTTTACTTGCCTGCCCCACCGTTGGAGTATAAATCAAAGGCATGATTTCTTCTATGTGATCTATGGCAACTTTATAAAAAAGACGTTCATCTCGTTCTTGTAGTGAAGAAAGTAAGATATAACGTTCTATATCATACCCTTTACGTCGTATTCCTGCCATGACACGTTCTACTTGTGTCTCTTGACTTTCTACAGAATAGGGTAATAACCCTCTTAAGCCTAATTGTGTTCGTTCTTCTTTTGAAAAAGAGACGGATTTGTTAAGCGTTCCATCTTCTAAAATGGCAAGACATCTTTTTTGTGCTGGCATGAACTTATAATGAATTAGGTAGTTAGTTAATAATTAATTCTAATACCTACTAGACGAAACAAACAAAAAGAACTTACGTTGGAGAAGTGTAGAATTGGCAAGTTTGTATGCTAGACGACACCTATTCCTTTATAGAAAGAAGAATAGGTGTCTATCATACATCTGTGTACTGTTTATTCTAGAAAAATATCATGTTTTGTGAGGCAGTATCATGACTAGATTTTTTCATGGGTAGAAGTTAATCTTTAATTCCTGGTTGTTTAATTTCATAACCACCTTCATCAGCTTTTGCTTTGTCTACCATTGCTTTTACGTCACGTAGTAATTGTTTTGCATCATAGATAATACCATCTTTGATGGTGTACTTTACACCTCCAGCACGTATTACTTCATTATCTTCGGTTAGTTTGATAGCGCCAGTACCATAGAGTACTTTTAGGTTTTGAAGTGGATTTTCCTCTACGATTACAAAATCTGCCAGTTTACCTACTTGTACAGATCCTATTTTATCGTCCATACGTAAAGCTTCAGCGCCATTAAGCGTTGCAGATCTAATTATTTCCATAGGATGAAATCCTGCTTCTCTAAGCAATTCTAATTCTCGAATGTATGCAAATCCATATAATTGAAAGATAAATCCAGAATCAGATCCTGCAGTCACACGGCCACCTCGGTTTTTATATTCATTAATAAAAATCATCCACAAGCGGTAATTTTCGCGCCAAGCAACTTCTTCTTCTGTTCCCCAGAAATGCCAGTACGACCCATGAGAGATTTTACTAGGCTGATAAAAACGCCATAAAGAAGGCAACGTATAGTCTTCATGCCACTCTGCACGACGGGCTCTCATCAAGTCACGACTCGCTTCATAGATATTAAAGGTAGGATCTAATGTAAAATCTAATGCGAGTAGTTCTTCCATTACAGCATTCCAATGATCAGAATAAGGAGCGGCAGCTTGTTTCCAGAGACGTCCTGCTTCTCCAAAACGGTGTTGCTCATTATTATAATTATAATCCAATGGATATTCTTGTACGGTACGATCTGTAAAAAGCGCTTCAGGCAATCCGTACCAATGCTCCATAGACGTAAGTCCAGCTCTTGCCGAATGTAATACATTCCATCGGGCGACACTCATTTGCGCATGGTGCATTGATGAGGTAAGGCCTAGTTTTTTATTTTCTTCAAGTGCAGCTTTCATAATATGTGGTTCTGCACCAAAGAATTTAATACCATCAGAACCTTTTTGAGCATTACTACGAACCCATTCTCTGGCTTGTTCTGCTGTAGTGATCGGAGTTTTGCTTCCTTGTCCAAATCCAGTATGTGATACAATACGCGGAGCGATAATTTCATTTTTAGCAGATCTGCGTTTGAGATCTAAGGCATAATCGATACCTCTTCCTGACGGTTCTCGTACGGTGGTTACGCCATGTGCCATCCAAAGTTTAAACACATATTCCCAATCAGCGCCTTGTGCGGTACCACCTATGTGCCCGTGCATATCAATAAATCCAGGAAGGAGATACATCCCATTTGCATCTAATTCTTTTCCGCCATTTTTAAGTTGTGGACGTTTGGTGTTATCAATAGGAACTCCTGGATAGCCTACCACTTTTACTTCTTTGATGATATTATTTTCTACTACAATATCTACTGGACCAATAGGCGGTGCACCATCTCCGTTAATAAGAGTAACACCTCGTATGATTAATTGATTAAATGGGCCTTGTTGTGTTTGCGCTTTCGCGAAAGCGTATACACTCAAAACCAATGCGAGCGTTAGGAGTAATTGTTTTTTCATAGGTGATGGTTTATGTGCTATGGAAGGTTTTTCTGGCAGTACTAGTATAATAATCTAAAACTCTGCGCTATTTTTTCGCCTTCTTCTACATTATTATCATAGCAATAGATGGTGGTCTCGTATACAATCTTTTTTTCTGGATGGAACATAACGACCACAAAAACTGGGTTTTTAATATCGCCATCTAAATCTGTTGCTCTCACATAATCTCCCTGAGCAACGGTTGTTAGCTTTTGAGAAGTTTGCACCTCATATAAGCTCAACTGAGTAG
>CAKZKZ010000840.1 GCA_937124495.1 uncultured Dokdonia sp.
TTTGGTAGAAATCATGGATCAGACAGATGAGGAAGAAGATACGTCCTGTAATGGAGGAGTATTTGTAGGCAATGTTATTTTAGAAACTCAACAAGAAATAGAGGAGTTTGGAAATTTGTGTTATACTTCAATTAGTGGAGATCTTTTTATTGGATTCGAAAATTTACCAGCAAATTTTGATATTATTGATCTTTCACCTCTTAGTAATTTAACGACTATTTCTGGGGAATTAAAAATTGATAGTTTAGGTTTAGAAATAGAAAATCTTTTTGGTTTACACAATATTATAGAAATAGGAGGGGATTTAACTATACATGGTTCTAGCTTGCTTTCATTAGATGGTTTGGAAGGTATTAATTCAGTTGGCGATATAATATCCATAATTGGTAATGATAATATAACTTCAATTTTACCTCTTCAAAATATTTACTTAGAGGATAAAACTCTTATACAGGTTGGTGTTAATGATAACTTACAGGATTTGAAAGGTCTAGAAGGGTTAGTTAATGCGCCATTTACTAATTTGGTCGTTTTTGGTAATCAATCATTGGTTTCTCTAGAAGGGCTTAATAACTTAACTGAAATTTGGATACTCACTCTGAGTAATAATTATAATATAGAGTCCCTCTTGGGATTAAGTAATTTAGAAGAAATTTCTTCGCTTGGTATCAATGACAATAATAGTTTAAGCTCTTTAGATGGACTGCAAAACCTTCATACTGCTTCGTCTATTAGTTTTGTTAGATGTAATGGGCTAATCACTACGGAAGGTTTACAGAATCTTACAAATACTTCAGGTATTAATATAGCGAAAAATGACAGTTTAACTGAAATTGTAGGATTTGAAAGTATAGAAGAAGTTTATGGAATTACAGTTTCATATAATCCTGTATTAAGTTCTTTAAGTGGCTTTCAAAATATTAATATAGCTGATAGGATAATTATATCAAGTAATGATATTTTACTTGACATTAATGATTTTGGAAATTTATCATCAATAACCAGTAGATTAGAAATTCTTAATAATAGTAATTTAGTTTCAATAGAAGGTTTGTCTAATTTAGTTACAGATAATAACTCTTCAGTTTTTATAAGTGTGAATCCAAATCTTGAAAGTCTAAATGGGTTACAAAATATGGGGATTGTAAAAACTTTAAGCATAAATGATAATCAAAGTCTTACTTCATTAGCACCTTTGGCAAATCTCTCGCAAATTGATGTTTTAAGAATAAAGGATAATGAAAATTTGATATCCTTAGAAGGGCTTAGTGGAATTTCTAGCTTAAATGAGCTAGAAATAATAAGCAATTTTAATCTACTTACACTGGAAGGATTAAATAATTTACAAGAGGTAAGTTCTCTGTATAAAATAATTAACAACCATCTTTTAGCTGATTTTTGCACTGTGAGTAATGTCTTTTCTAATGAATTTCAAGCTATTTATGAAGTGTCTGCTAATGCATTTAACCCATCAATAAATGATATGCAAAATGGAAATTGTACCATGTGAAATCATTAAATCCTCATTAAAAAATTAACCAATACACAAAGTACTTGAAACAACTTTCTGTAGTTATCGTCAATTATAATGTACGCCACTTTTTGGAGCTTTGCTTAAAAAGTGTGCAAGCAGCTATTACGACACTTGATGCAGAGATTATAGTGGTAGATAATGCTTCTGTAGATGATAGTTGTGAGATGGTTAAAGAGCTATTTCCAGAGGTAGTCTTAATCGCAAACAAGGATAATGTTGGTTTTTCTACAGCAAATAACCAAGGCGTTGCGATAGCACAAGGGGAGTATGTCTGTATACTCAATCCAGATACCTGTGTCACCGAAGAGACTTTTATAAAACTTTTTGAATTTGCTGCTAAGACTCCAAAAATGGGGGCAGTGGGAACACGACTTATTGATGGTACAGGAAGATTCCTGCCAGAAAGTAAACGCAATTTGCCAACGCCCAAAGTGGCATTCCAAAAAATATTTGGGAGTGGTACTTCTTATTATGTAGAAGATCTCGATCAAACAGATGTAGGACCTGTCACAGTGCTTGTAGGCGCTTTTATGTTTTTGAAACGGACTGTATATCAGGAAGTAGGAGGGTTTGATGAGCAGTATTTTATGTATGGTGAAGATATAGATCTATCCTATACGATTACAAAAGCGGGATATCAAAATTATTATTTCGGCGAGACGACGGTACTTCATTATAAAGGAGAAAGTACCGCCAAAGATGCTACATATCGCAAGCGTTTTTACGGGGCTATGCGTATTTTCTATCAGAAACACTTTAAAAGTAACCCTTTAGAATCTTTTGGTGTGCGAATAGGGTTGTGGTTGGCTACGCTTTCGCGAAAGCGTACCATAGAAAACCAGATAACATCTCCGACAGGGTATGCTATTGCCACAGAAAATGACGCACTTGGACAACAAGTTTCTGATGCCTTACAAGTGGCTGTTGAAAAGGTGAATCATATAGAATCTTTAAGGGAAGGCACTGAAGTTTTTCTAGATGAAACTCACTTATCATACAGGGGTTGTATGATATTGATTTCAGAATCAAAGGGAAAACAATTTACATTTAAGATTATTCCTAAAAATACTACCTTTGCAATAGGAAGTAATAGTAAGGAAGGAAGAGGAGAAGTACTTCATTTTTAATTGTACAATATTGTGGATTTCAGAATATAAGTTCGTTAAAAATGGTATTTTTGCATAAGCAATAATAAAAACACCTTTTAAATAAGAAAATGGCAAAATTTGAACTTAAACTACCAAAGATGGGAGAGAGTGTTGCAGAAGCAACATTAACCTCTAGGCGTAAAGAAGAAGGCGATACTATAGAAGCAGACGAAGCGGTATTAGAAATCGCTACCGATAAGGTGGATAGTGAAGTCCCAAGTGAAGTAGATGGAGTTCTTATAGAAAAGCTTTTTGAAATAGATGATGTTGTTCAGGTTGGACAAACTATCGCTATTATAGAAATCGCTGGAGATGGACCTTCGGCAGATGCTCCTGCAACAATCGAAGCAACACCAGCTGTTGAGAAAGCGGTAACTGCCGTAGAAAAAACAGTAACCGCTGCAAAAGATACTGTAGCAACCCCTGTTGTAAGTTCTGAAGATCGTTTTTATTCTCCACTCGTGAAGAATATGGCAAAAGCAGAAGGTATTGCGCAAGCAGAACTTGACACTATTGCTGGGACAGGAAAAGAAGGACGTGTCACTAAGAATGATATGCTTTCATATATAGATACTCGTGGTACTCAAAAAGCTGCACCAGTAGCGACTGCACCACAGAAAACTGCTATACCAGTTGCAAAAGCAACAAAAGCAAGCCCTGTAAGTGTCAATGGAGAAGATGAGATTATAGATATGACCCGTATGGGGAAATTAATAGCTCATCACATGGTCGCTTCTGTGCAAACAAGCGCACATGTACAATCTTTTATTGAAGCCGATGTAACCAATATTTGGAACTGGCGTAAGAAAGTAAAAGATTCGTTTGAAAAGAGAGAAGGAGAGAAGCTTACGTTTACACCCATTTTTATGGAGGCTGTAGCAAAAGCCATACGTGATTTCCCTATGATTAATATCGCTGTAGATGGAGATCGTATAATCAAGCGTAAAAATATCAATCTTGGAATGGCTGCGGCACTTCCAGATGGAAACTTAATTGTACCTGTGATCAAAAATGCAGATCAATTAAATCTTGTTGGCATGACAAAAGCGGTGAATGATCTTGCAGGTCGTTCTCGTGGTGGAAAATTAAAACCAGACGATACACAGGGAGGTACTTACACAGTAACAAACGTAGGTACTTTTGGAAGTATTATGGGAACTCCAATTATCAATCAACCACAAGTAGCGATACTTGCTTTAGGAGCTATACGTAAAGTGCCTGCAGTGATAGAAACACCAGACGGTGACTTTATAGGTATCCGTATGAAAATGTTCTTATCGCACTCGTATGATCACCGTGTAGTGAATGGAGCTTTAGGAGGACAGTTTGTAAAACGCGTCGCAGAGTATTTGGAAGCGTGGGATATGAATAGAGAGCTGTAAAATATTATAGTTAATAACATACAAAAAAGCCTCATTTCAAATAGAAGTGAGGCTTTTTTATTAGGTAGTTATCTTTTTTATTCGATCTCTTTGAGCTTGTCCATTAATTGCTCGTACGTTTCTATATCTACAAATATCTTACCTCCTAAGTTAAGAATTGGGGTGGTCAATGAAGCTAATGGAGTGGCTGAATTTGCTAATGATTTTTCTAAGTATGCCTTCATTTTAGGTTGCTCACTTAGTGACTGTGTTTTAAAAAGATAGATGCTTTTTTCAAGGTTAGCAACTAGACTATCACAACTTGTACACTTGTCTGTGCGATAGATGAGTATAGGTCGTTTTGCTTCTATCTTCACAAGCTCAAAAGGTCTTTTGAGCGCTCTTCGAGATAAACTATCATTAACGACAAGTTCATACTCGTATTGAGGTGTTTTACCACGCTCAATAATCAAACTTTTGATATTTACTTTTGATGTCGCTGGAATTCGTGTGAGTCTCGGTTTTGCTTTACTTTGTCTGAAGCCAGTTCCTGTGACAGTAATCATGACATCAAGATCTTTTTCGTTTTCATTGACAGCATACAGAAATAGGCGATTTGCTTTTTGCTCGTCTATAATTTTAATAGGACGATCTTGTGCTTTTGCAATAAAAGTGCACAGTAATAATGCAATGAGTGGTAGTTTTTTAAGCATTGTATGTAGGATTAATTCACCTAAATATATGTAAAAAATATGGTATTATGTGTAACTATGTTTATATGCTTTCATGCTTTAACGGTACTTTGTATGAACACTTACATCATTAAGCTCCTTAAAAGTATACAAAAAAAGAGCTTAAAATGTAATTTCTGAAGTTGGAGATAAGAGGTCTTCAAAGTTTTTGGTCCAGACATCATTGACTCGTTTTTCTCCATATTCATTAAAAAGTCCTTCGGGTGTTCTTTGAAAAATAAGACGATAATCATCACCCAGCATACATATCAATCGACCTTCTACGATTTGCCCAGTAAAAGGGCGAACGCCAGTGCGTCTGAAAGCATAATAGTAATATTGCTGTTCTTCTACATTATAATATATGAGGGTGTGAAGACTCAGTACAGGCTTTCCATCTTTGATAGATCTGTGCTTTAATACAATCAGTTCGCCATCAAGATCGTAACGCACTTTTGAAAGTACGTCGTAGGGTTTGTTTTGTTCTTTTGGATATGATGTGCCTGTGCCTTTCCAATCCCCAATCATATAGGAGAGTTTTGCCATGGCTTTTTGTTCTTCGCTTTGCGCGAAAGAAATCTGCGAGATAAAGAAAACGCTTAGGCACAAAAGAGAGATGTAGTTTTTTATGGTGTTCATGTTTGCTTTATGTGAATATATTTTTTTTTTTGCTTTCGCGAAAGCGTATACTGAATTCAGAATTA
>CAKZKZ010000841.1 GCA_937124495.1 uncultured Dokdonia sp.
CATGAGTGCAATACAATGTACGCAACTGTTCAGATATTGAGGAGTAAAGGAGAGCGCAAAAATAGTGCGACACTTGCCTTAAAAGGATTGAAATTGGCGATCAAATATGAATTCATAGAACTGTCGTATTTGTTCGCAGAACTGCTTGCGTACAATGCCGGAGTGTTTGAATCAAACAAAAAGGACTTTCAAAAATATAGTGAACTAGCTAAAAGGTATTTAGTAAATCTGAATGACTATCACCTAGTCAGAAAGTATTACACAGAGATAGGGTTGGGTGTAAATTCGGCAAGAGGCTTATCTAAAAGCCTAATGGAACAGGCTTCTCGATATGCGAAGGAAGTAAAACCAATGACTAACTCCGATTCTGTTCACATTCGAAATATTGCGTTCAATATCATCATTGCTGACTGTAGCATGAGAAAGGACTTTTCAGGCGTTATCACCAATTGCGATGCGGCACTCAATCAATTAGGTGAAGCAGTAGAGAAGAGGTTTTCATTTTGCTATAAGAAAATCCCTGCTTACTTATCGACTAGACAGTATCAGGAAGCCAAGGGGATGGCTAGGGAGTCCATGGGCTTAGTGAAGACGGGTAGTTATAATTGGAATGTGGCGCTATTCTACCGAGTCATTGCCTGTAACTACAATCAGGATTACCAAGAGGCGTACGATTTATATAAGGCCGCGTCCGAAAAAAAGCAGTTTTCTAAAGCGATGGAGGAACAGTGGCAAATCATAAAGGCATATCTGAGTCTAATTGCAATGGATGGGAAGATCGATAACTATGGTAATGTAAAACTACGATTGGGTAAATTCTTAAATGAAATTGAGGTTTTCACTAAAGATAAGTCAGGTAATTACGCACATATCTATATCATAAAAACCCTGCTACTTTTGAAACAAAAAAAGTATGGGCAATTTATTGACTCTGTCGAAGCCATGGATAAATTTTGCCAGCGCCATCTAACGGGGAAAGAAAGTGCGAGAACTCGCACTTTGATAAAAATGTTGGCATCTATTGCAAAGCACGACTTTCATAAATCTGCTGTTATAAGAAACAATAGGAGCGCTATAAGAAAACTCAAATCTACTAATACGACCAACCCGGAGCTTGAAATCATTCCCTTTGGCGACCTATGGAGTTTAGCGATTGATGGCCTGGCAGACAAAAGAAAGAAGGTGCGAGCAAAGAAGGCAATATCTATTGCTACTTGATCTTACTCTTTTAAAAATACTATTAGGAACAAATAGCTCTACTGAACTTTCTTTGAAAACTTTTCCGAGAATGCCTCCTTTTGTTATACATCCTCCGTAGAAACACTATATTTACCGCGATTCTATAACTTCAACCCCGGTAAAATGAACCCTAATTCACTATTAAAAGCGCTGTGTGTACTATTATTCCTTTCGCTAAATACCCAAGCAAACGCACAAAACGATATCGTAACACTCGTAGACGGCACCAAAATGGAGTGCCGAATAGTACGAGTGGGATCAAAAACGCTTTACTATCATGGCACTAGAGATACTAAGATTAATAAAGTAAAAATGGATGAGGTCACAGATTACGAGTTCAATGGTGTGATATTGGGCACTGGGCCTACAGGAAGGCTTGAACACACAAAAGTAGTTGAAGTAGCAGGTTTCTCTAAAGACGAAATATACAGAGCACTAGAGGATTGGTATATTGTGAACTCTAGGAGGTTGTACGACGGTGTTTACATTGCCGACTACAAGCACTCTGCAATTCGTGGCACATTCAGCACCAATGGTATTCTGCCACTTCAGCTAGATGTAATTTTGGCCGCTTTTTCAGCATCTGGGCAAGGTGATGAAAACACTTACTTTAATTATGATGTAATGGTGAGAGCGAAAGATGGTAGATTTAAAGTTATTTTTACAAACTTTCGCGTAGAAAACGAAGCAATGAAAATGTCAAAGACTCTAAAGGAGGTGTACGGAAAAAAGAGGCACAAGAATGGTGATGTTACTATGGTTGGATTAGAGATAGCCAAAATGCAGGACTACATAAAAGCACAAATCAAAGCAGTATCTGGCCACTGCGAATACGTAAGACAATATGATACACTACGTGGCGCCTTTATCAGGTACATAACTATTGACGATGATTGGTAGGCTTGCGTTTTGCTTTGAGTTCAACTGAATTACTATTGCTCATAATGATTTTTTTTTGTATATTTATGTTAATAAAAAGGGGCTTCTGGTTCTTACAGGTTAATGAGACTTGCAGAAACCAGAACGGGACATTCTCCCTAACCTTTGATCGTATTAAAAAGGACTTTTTATCGTTCCACCGGTGAAAGTCCTTTTTTTATGCCTATTGATGATATAACTAATCACTTTTACTGAAAAATCCCGTCTTGACCGCCCGGTCCGCAATATCCCAATCACTTATCTTTAGATATTTAATTGTCTGATCAACGCTAGCATGCCCTAGAAAGACCCGAATCGATTCAATAGCAATGCCTTGATTATACAACATAGTCGCATAAGACCTACGTCCAGTATGGATGCTTACCGCTTGCCATGCTGGTACTTTCTTTGATATTATGGTATTTCGCTTCATTTCTGTAACCTCAACAATCCTATTGATTCCAGCCCAAAAACATAGCTCCCTGAATATCTTAGCCAGAGAGTCATGTCTATAGATTTTTGGGGGCCTACCATCATTTTCATCGAGTATTTCAAGCGTCCGCCAATGACAAGGAATTACCGCCTTCCTGTTTTTACGCTGAGTCTTTTGCATCCTCACGTCAAAATATAATTCCCCTTTGCGCGTGATAATGTTACTCCTGTCAATCCTACTATTGTCACTAAACCTGATGCCCTGCAAAAAGAATATTGCAAACCATTTTTGCCCCAACAATAGAGACTTCTTGGTAATTTCAGTCTCTATTGCACTAAAATCAAAATCAATCACACGCCAAATTTCCTCCTCGGCCAGCGCTATAGTCTCGGGCTCGAAAGGAGAAGCCACAAAGTCGGGGTGTTCCCAAATTCTATTATCGGTCAATCCTTCATGATAAGACCATTTAATAAAGCTACTCAGAACTGTTACAGTGAGGCTTATAGTGTTTTGTCCATAATCCTTTACATAGTGCGCCCAAGACAAAAATTCTTGAAACACACCTAAATCAACAGTGTCGATATTGAGTTTTTTATTTGATTCTTGAAAGGAAAGTAGTGTAACTAATCTGTTAAAATAAGTGTGTGCTGCACTTATAGTGATATCATTCTTATAGAGCAATATAATTATCCAGGCGGAGAATTGGTCTTTAAATGAAAGCTTCAAAAGGTCGATATTCTTTAGCGATCGAAATACTTTTTGCTTTTTCCTCTCAATCAACTGGATGTCCTCATCTGTTTTTCGCCTTCTGATCAATAGCCATATTTCTTCCAGTTGGTTTTTTATTGACTTGTAATCTTTGCCCTCTGACGCCTTTACTTTCTTTGCGTTCGGCGAAATCCGATGTGTTTCTTTATTCAAAAATTGCCTTAAATCATCCTTGGTAGGGTAGTATTCCCGCGCAAGGCAATCGTCATAGTGATCCTGCAAGCGCTTGATGATTTTATCCAATTGGGAATTTATCGATTTGCCACGAGCAAAATCTCCCACCTGTTTGGCTCGCTTTTGTTTTTTGTTCCAAAAAATTACTGGTATCTTAATTTCAAGATCGTACCTAAATACAGTAGAACTGATGTTGGTTTTTTTATATGTTCCAACATTTAATTTAACTGACCATGCGATCCTTAAATTACTTTCCTCAGAACTGGGGTTTCTCAATAAAACGTTCGGCCTGCTTGCCATGAAAACACTTTTTTTGTAAAAATGGGTCAAATATCGGGTCACAATATTTAATTTAAGAAGCGATAAAAACACATTAGAGGAAAATAAAAACACGTCTTTTCTTTGTGATGTGAAATAATGCGGGAATTCGGTTAAAATCTTAGACTGATGTCTATTAATTAGTGGTTAATGACATTTGTAAACGGGAGATTCGCAAAAGCCTAGTATTCAATATTTTATAGTGGTTTTTGAGAGTGTCCCGTTTCTTTGGGTCAAAATTCGGGCTAGTTTTATATAGGATCACTCCTTAACTTGA
>CAKZKZ010000842.1 GCA_937124495.1 uncultured Dokdonia sp.
TGTAAGTATCAACACCTCGGGCATTCGCAGAAGTCAACAGAATGGTGTGATTAGCTCTTCCTTACTTGAAATATTGATTTAGCAGATTACTAAATACTATCATAGATCAAGGACTTTATCTTGTTTCTTAAAATTTAGTATATAATTTTTGCTAAAAACAGTACTTAAAACTTTTTTTGAAGCTAATGTCGCTTTATCATATACTTCTTTTATAGTATCAGTACTTGCAATTGGAAAATTTCTCTGTTCAATAATATCCCCATCATCAACACCTGAATCCATTTTAAACAAAGTGATACCAGTTTCTTTTTCTCCTTCAATAATTGCCCAAACTAGAGGTGCACCACCTGCATATTTAGGTAATAACGATGCATGTATCCCCCATGCTCCATAAGTAGGGATTTCTCGAATTGCTTTAGGTACCATATAGTACCACCCTAAAACTAATATTATATCTGGGTTTAGATCTGTAATAATGTTTTTATAATCTTTAGTTCTTTTTCCTTCAACAGAATCAACTTCATAAAAAGGAATATTTTTTTCATGTGATATTTATTAAAATGTTTGTTTACGATAGTGTTCCAGATACTTCTCATTTGTTACCTCATCATTCGCAGTATTTTTTCGGTAATTATTCCGTTTAATACTCTTGTGACTTTTTCTGTATACGCTTTCGCGAAAGCGTGCAAAACCTTCATTCAATTTTATTTATATTTAAGAAAAATAAACAGCTATGAAGAAATTACTTTTTATACTTTTTCTGGGAACCATTTCGCTTCAAGCACAAGTAAAAGCATTAGTAGGAGGGACGCTTATTGATGGGTACGGAGCTGTTCCTATTAAGAATAGTGTCATTATTATAGAAGGAGATATCATTAAAGAAGTTGGGACCGTAGCTACGGTGAAGATTCCAGCTGGAGCTGAAGTCATTTCTACCGAAGGGATGTCTGTACTTCCCGGATTATGGGATATGCATGTGCATACGATGATTAATGGTCATGCTGATTATGCCTATTGGGATAAAACGTACTTACCATTATTAGAAAATACAATCATGCCGTCTTCTGCCGAGCAATTATTGATGGCTGGTGTCACTAGTGCTCGCGATCTTGGTGCACCACTTGAAGAAAGTATATCTGTACGAGATCGTATTAATAAAGGAGAAATTCCTGGGGCAACACTTTACGTATCGGGCCCTTTTATTCAAAAGAAACCCTATCCAGGAACAGAAGCCTTCCGTTGGGGAGTTAATGGCCCTGATGATGCGCGTAAAAAAATAAAGCGTCTTGCCAATGCAGGTGTAGATTGTATCAAGTTAATCGATCAAGATCAAATGACAACGGCAGAATTACAGGCGGTCGTAGATGAGGCGCATAAACATAATCTTAAAGTCGTAGCACATGGACATCGCCCTATGGAAATTATATCTGGATTAAAAGCGGGAGCAGATTGTTTTGAACATACAGGGCTTTCTTCGGCACCCAAATATCCAAATGATGTGATGGATGCTATTAGAGCACGCACAGCACAAATGAATTTGGGACCTTTATTTTGGTGTCCAACAGTAGAAGGTTTATATAACTATGAGTATGTGCGTGATCATGGAGAGCATCTAGATAATGACTCGTGGCACCGCGGACTTCACGATACTATAGTAGCAGATATTAGGAATAGCTTTGCTCATAAAGATAGGTTGCCTTATTTCCAGTTAACACCCGCTCGTAAACCTACACTAGAAACAAAAATCAACCAACTCATAGATGCAGGTGTTGTCCTCATGATAGGTACAGATAGTGGTATCCCAATGAAGTTTCATAGCCAGTCTACTTGGAACGAACTAGATGTTTGGGTAAATGAATTTGGTATTGATCCTATGTATGCTATACGTGGAGCTACTTATTGGCCATCGCTATGGATGGGTGTAGCCGATGAAGTAGGGACAGTTACCGAAGGAAAACAAGCCGATATTATTGCTGTAAAAGGAGATGTATTAAGACATATCAGTCTTTTACAAAATGTTGATATTGTAATAAAGCATGGTAAACGTTATAAATAAACTAGATAAGACGTTGTAGGGTGAGTTCTATTTCTTGTTCTTTACCAGAAGATTTTTTTAGCAATACACGTATGATTTGCCCTTCTTTTTTTAATACGTCTCTATAGGCTTTTAAATCTGTATGCGATACGCCATTTATGGAAAGTAGTTCATCGCCTTGAGTAATACCTTTTTGAGATGCTTCTGTATTTGTAATCACGTCACCAATTACAATTTTTTGCTCCACCTTCTTGATAGAAAAACCTACGAGTGGGATATCAAATGCATCGGTATAATACAGATTGGGTTTTAGGTATAGTTTCCCTTTTTTATAATCTAAAATCATATCAAATCGATTGATAATATCTGCACCTAAGATGCCTGCAAAACCTTCTTGAGAGCTGACTCCATATTTTGCTTGAGAAATACTTACAGAAAGCTCATGAAGGTCATTTCCTAAAAAGGATACTCCTTCCAGCATACCTTTAGTAGAAGATGAAGTTGCTGTTAATCCTCTAGAAGTAACTGTAATGGTTTTATCAAATCTGTCTTCCAGTTGGTACTTTTTTGCATATGGTGTATTAAAAAGAATCGATAAGTTAGCGCCACTATCAAAAAGATATTCTCCAGATAGGCGTGTACCATCTTTAAATATACAATCCAAAGTGACCATAGGAATAGCACCACTTAAATCTATATCATGCGCTATAAAACCACTAGTGTCAGCAATATCTTTTGTTTTATTGTAAAGATGTATTTGCTTTTCAGCGAAATCAAATTGTGTCACAAACTGACTAAGGATATCATACCCTATAATACCATCTATTTGTATCCCAGAACGATTACTTAATTCTTGTAAGTCAACAAGAACTAAATTCAGCTTATTAAAAGTGATGTTTTCAATTTCAATAGTTCTATTGATAGCAATTTCATATTCTTGAGAACCTGAAGCCCCCGTTGCGTATTGCTTGGTATCTGCTTTGATTCCTAAACGAGTGGCTACTGCCTTATCCATTACAGCCGTTGAAGCGCCTGTGTCAAAAACAAATGTAAGTGCCTCTTCTTTTTCAGGAACCTTTACTTGAATATAAACAAGTCCTTCTTTTTCAAACGGAATGCTTGCTTCTTGACTATTAACTAGGGTAGAAAAAGAAATAAATAGTAAAAAAAGATAATGCCTCATGAATCTGTTTTTTCCAAAAGTAAATAACAACTTCTAAAAAAATGGTTAATGAGTGTTAACGTATTTTATTTTTGGAAAAGACGTAAAATTATGCAGAGAAAAACTTCTAAGGAGTACTATATTTAGCTCTTATAGGATGTTTTTAATGATTTTTACTTAAATTAACAGAATATACAATCTATCCAATGAATGAGATATAGGTATTTACTTTACATTTCTTTCTTAAGTATACATCTTTCTGTAATTGCCCAAGTAATGGACAGTAGTATGGAAGACTCTATGTATAAAGAAGTTGAGAGGGCGTATGATTTGTTTGATCAATTTGACTATGGGGAGGCGATCAAGATTTCAGATGTGGTGATTGATTATGCCTCTAAGACCAACAACAATCACTTAAAAGCAAAAGCATATAATGTACTAGGGAATACCTATTACAATACAGGAAATGATTCTTTATGTTTTGATTACTTGTTTAAATCAAGGGATTACTTTCTTAAGGCTGAAGATATAGGAAATGCCATAAAAACAACCAGTGATATAGGTGTTACATATAGAGAATTTGATAGTATAGAAAAATCTAATGTCTATTTTAAAGAAGCCATAGCACTTGGGAGAACTTCTCAAAATAGAGACGAAATCATCTATCCTTTGTATAATTATGCAAGGTATTTATATAACGATCAACAGGATTATACAAATGCGCTTGCCTATTACAAAGAGGCATATGAGTTGTCTAAAACATCTGAACTTGTAAAAGGCAGATCTATCGTTGGGTATTTATATATGAGAATGAGTGATATCTACTATGAAATGGGAGATATTACAAATTATGATTTCTATTATGACGAAAGTGTTGCCTATGCAAAAAAGTATCAATTTTATGGCATTTTAGCAACACTGTATAGATTAC
>CAKZKZ010000843.1 GCA_937124495.1 uncultured Dokdonia sp.
TTACATTGTGACACTACAGAAACGATACACTAATATGAAAGCACTAACAAAATATATGACAATAGCGTTCGTATTGATCGCTTCAGTAGTACTAGGACAACAGACACCTGCACCCGCTCAAACAGAAGTTTATACGATTATAGGTGCCACGGCGCATATAGGAGATGGAACCGTCATCGATAATTCTGTATTGATTATAGAAGATGGTAAAATAAGTGTGTGTGCAGATGCCACAACCACTAAGATTGGACAACGAGGTACGGTTATCAATGCAAAAGGAAAACACGTATATCCTGGGTTTATAGCAACCAATACTACATTGGGACTTGTAGAGGTAGGAGCAGTACGTCCATCTAATGATGATGATGAAATTGGAAGTATGATTCCGCATGTGCGTTCTATTATAGCGTATAATGCAGAATCTAAAGTTGTAGAGAGTATGAGACCTAATGGAGTGCTTATGGCGCAAATACGCCCGTTAGGAGGTCGAATTTCAGGTACATCATCTGTGGTACAATTAGATGCTTGGAACTGGGAAGATGCAGCTGTAAAAACTGATGACGGAATCTATATAAACTGGCCTTCTAGTATGACGAGAGGAAGATGGTGGTTAGGTGAGGAACCAGGTTTTAAACCTAATAAAAACTATGCTAAAGACATAGCTGAGCTAAAAACGTTTATAAAGAATTCAAAAGCGTATTCAAAAGGAGGTGCAGATGTCAATCTTCCTTTTCATGCCATGAAAGGCGTGTTTAATGGGAGTCAGCGTTTATTTATAAGTGCAAATGATGAGCGTCAGATACGTGATATTATCGCATTTAAAAATGAAATGAATATTCAACATGTGGTTCTTGTAGGAGGCTATCAAGCAGATAAGGTAGCTACCGAATTAAAAGCAAATAACATTCCTGTGATCTTACAGCGTGTGCAGGATTTACCAGCAATGGATGATCACGATTATGATTTGCCATATAAGTTACCAAAATTATTGGCAGATGCAGGAGTACTTGTTGCCCTGGGATATGATGGTGAATACTGGCAAGTACGTAACCTTCCTTTTTATGCAGGACAAGTAACACAGTTTGGTATAAGTGATGCAGATGCATTAAAACTCATCACACAAAATCCCGCAAAGATTTTAGGGCTTGATACGACAGCAGGAACACTAACGGTAGGAAAGGATGCTACCTTATTTATAAGTGAAGGAAACGCATTAGATATGAGAGGGAATCAAATATCGAGAGCTTTTATCCAGGGGAGAGACATCAGTTTGGAAACACACCAGACAAAACTCTGGAAGCGTTACGCTAAAAAAGTCGAGATTAAAAAATAAATAATCTATAAGTACCTATTTAAAAGCGGTCACTTTTTAAGTGATCGCTTTTTTTATATCTATCAATGAATAAATAAGTTAGAAAAGTTTGCATTTACTTTATTTAAAGGCTAGTAAATACTGTTTATTTTTACGTTATTGTAATGCTTTTTAAAAACCAATAAATATATATGCGAGATACTCATTACATCAGTAGTGCAATCCTAGATCTGGCTACAATTTCTTCGATTATACAAGAAAATAAATCACTAGCACTTAGTGAAGAAAGTCGCCATAATATTAATGCTTCTAGAGCGTATCTAGATAAGAAGGTAGAAGGAAATTCAAAACCTTTTTATGGAATCAATACGGGTTTTGGAAGTTTATGTAATGTTGCTATAAAAAATGAGCACCTTACACAGTTACAAGAAAACTTAATGCGTTCTCATGCCTGCGGTACAGGAGAGTATGTTCCTAAATCTATTGTGAAATTAATGATTTTACTTAAAGTACAGTCTTTAAGTTATGGTCATAGTGGAGTGCATATCAATACGGTAGAACGTCTTATCGATTTTTATAATCTCGATATTCTTCCCGTTGTATACACACAAGGGTCGTTGGGTGCGAGTGGGGATTTAGCTCCTTTAGCACATTTGTCGTTACCTCTTATTGGAGAAGGACAGGTATGGGATGGAGATGAGATCGCTTTCGCGAAAGCGATATTAGAAAAACACAATTTAAGCCCTATAACTTTACAATCTAAAGAAGGTTTAGCATTACTTAACGGAACCCAATTTATGGTTGCTTATGGAGTAGATGCGCTTTTAAGATGTCATAAACTATCTTACCTAGCAGATATGATAGGTGCGATCTCTATAGATGCTTTTAATTGTAATATGTCACCGTTTGATCCTTTAGTACATTATGTACGTCCTCACCGAGGACAGATCAAAACCGCAGAACGTATTAGAGAGTTTTTAGCAGATAGTGAAATTGCCGAAACAGAAAAAGATAACGTGCAAGATCCGTATTCGTTTAGATGTATTCCTCAAGTGCATGGCGCTAGTAAAGATGCTATTCGATATGCATCAAAGACATTTAAAACAGAAATGAATAGTGTTACGGATAACCCTAATATTTTTGCAGAGGAAGATAAAATTATAAGCGGGGGTAATTTTCATGGACAACCCTTAGCCTTAGCATTAGATTTTCTAGCTATTTCTGTTGCAGAATTAGGAAGTATTAGTGAGCGTCGTACCTATCAATTGATTAGTGGTCTTAGAGGCTTACCTCCATTTTTGGTTGATAACCCAGGACTTCATAGCGGTATGATGATTCCGCAATACACAGCAGCAAGTATTGTAAGTCAAAATAAGCAACTAGCAACCCCCGCAAGTGTAGATTCTATTGTATCGTCCAACGGACAAGAAGATCATGTAAGCATGGGGGCAAATGCAGCAACAAAACTTCATAAGGTAGTAGAAAATCTAGAAACCATTTTAGCTATAGAACTTTTAAATGCTTCACAAGCATTACACTTTAGAGCACCTTCAAAAACCTCTAGTTTTTTAGAGTCTATTATTACAGCGTATCGAAGTGAAGTTTCTTTTGCTACTGAAGACAGAATTTTCTCAACAGACATTCATAAAACAAAAGCGTTTATGAAATCTATTCAGGTAGATTCAGAGATGCTCTTCAGTTAGATAAAATTTGAGACATCCATTTGACAGCTTGCTCTAATGTGCTAAAAACTTCAAATGGGTGTTCAAAAAACTGTCGTTCTATATTTACATTTCCCTTATTTATTGGATCTAAAGAGACAACCGCAATCGCTCTTATATTAGAGTTCTTTGCGGTATCTAAATATACAGTAGGGTTTACGGAGTAAGAGTGTATTCTATTTGAAATATAACCATAGTTGTTTTCTTTAAAATGATCTTTACAGAATTTAAGAAACTCATTGTTATAGTTAGTGTCAAATGTGATGCCTTCCTTCATTTCAGCAATCACAATATGATCTTGTATTTTGACTTTTCCAAAGTCAAAATTAGTTTCGATTGTATTCAAAAGTTGTTATTCGTTAGGGGGATTAATAACTTAAATAAAAGTCTAATCTCCGACAAAATAACGTGAAAATCAAATCATTTTTCAGTGATTTACTAACCAACTGTGTAATAGGAAATAAAGACTAATGATTGTTAGTTTTGTATTCAAAATGATATGTCAAATACAGTTTGAAATCGCAAAAAAATATTATGCTTTGTTAAAAAAAGCATGAACCCAAGAAATAGCTTCTTCTAGGTTTTCATATATCATGATCTTTTTACTAGAAAATCGCTTTTCAAATTGAACAATATTTTGCTTTACCTTGTCATCAGTGATAATGGCAGTTGCTATTAAATTTTCAATTTTATTAATACTATCGTGCACTAAAGGGTCAAACGAATAGGAATGTATTCGATTGGATATGTAAATAAAAGGTTGATTTTTTATATGTTTATTGATGAGTGCTTCTAAGGATTCAACATGAGGGACTTCTATATGAGTTCCTTCTTTAATTTGATTAATGACATAGTTGTCATAAATAGAAATTTCACATATTTCTAAATCGTAATGATGTAACATAGGGGGTGTCACTTTAAAAGTAAATTTTAATTCTCTAGGGGAGGAGTTATAGGTTCTTTAGGTTCAGGAAGTATCTCCATAAAATAATATACAATGCCACCTATACCATTGGCAAATACAATGATCAAAATCCAAATCAATTGACCGTTATTCTGATTTTTAAGCTTTGCATTTTTAGTAATGTGTATGAT
>CAKZKZ010000844.1 GCA_937124495.1 uncultured Dokdonia sp.
AAGTGATTTCAAATCACTTCTAGATGTACATATCGAGAGGGGATGTTATGTCCCTATAATATTCATCCATATACTGAAACCTGCACAGTATTATAATCAGTTGTTATGGAAAATAATAAATTCTATGAATTAAAAGAGTTAAGAAACATTCTACCAATTACCGATCAGCGAACCATTATTAAATGGTTAAGTGATCATCACATTCCTACCCAAACTATTGCGGGTAAAAAAGTAGTCCATCGATTTATGGTCGATATGGAAATTGATAAATCACTTGTCAAAGAATTAAAACAGAAATATCCAGATAAATGGGAAGAGCTATATACCTGTTATCAAGATAATGATCGTTTAGGCTATCTATTATTACTAGATGATGAATTCGTACCTACTAAGCGCTACGAATCTATTTTAATAAAGGAAGTTGAACAAAAGTCTAGCCTTGCAGCTAAATTTCTAAAAGGATAAGGGGATGACAAAGAAAAAATTGCCTATTAGAAATAAAAAGCACAAAGGACTAATGATTTATTGTGCTAATAATAAATGCAAAAAGTATTTTACGTGGACAGAACAAACCCTTGAGGTAGATGGTAAAAAAAGATCCCAACACGCTACTTGTGGTATATCGGGATACAGTTATACAAGATGTAAGTCAATAGATAAGCACGTTTTTAAATCCAGAGTGCATATACCAGGAACTGCTAAAGGAACAATAAGTAAAACATTAAAAGCAGAAACCTATAATGATGCTGTGGTAGAGGCTATTGCTTTTGAAAAAGAAGTAAAAAACAAAACACTAGATGTGAGTGTGCCGTTAATCCCTAAAAAAAAAACTCATAACCATGTGTATTTAGCATCTGCGCAATCAGCGTATATTCTCTTTTTAGAAAACATTAATGTAGCAGATCATCTGAAAAAAAATAGATCAAAGAGTCATATTAAAGAAGTCTTTAAGTCACTAACTTTATTTAATGAAGCATTGAAGAAAAAAAAAATAAAGACCCCCTTAACACGAATGCTTCAAATAAATGATGATCATGTAGGTTATTTCCATACGTATCTCTTAAATAATAAAGGATATGCTAATAAGACTTACAATAATAAAATGAATGTTTTAAAAAGCTTTTTTGCTTGGGCTATCATTGAGTTTGAACTTAGTATGACTAGCCCATTTGCTAAAGCTAGAAATAGAACAGTGACTAAACAGAATGATACTATCAGAATCGAAGAATATAAGAAATTGTTATCAATAATATCTTCTGAAAATGGTATTACTTATGAAGGGAAGAAAAGAAAAAATAGATATAGATCTTGGTTAAAATCTGCTATTGAATTAGGGTTGCATACAGGAGGAAGGAGAGAAGAGATCATTAATTTGAAATGGAGTATGATAAAATATATGAATGAAGAACCTAGTTATATGGAAGTTCCTAATTTAAAAGTAGAACGTAATAAGGGAGATGGTTTTAATGATGATGTTCCTCCTAAAATTATTCCAATCACAGTAGATTTATTAGAATTATTAAACCGTTTAGGGTTTGAAGAAAAAAATGATACTGATGAATATGTATTAGATATAAATAGAGATTTAAGTCTTGTTGTATTAGTACAACAATTATCTAAAGGATTTTCACATTTTTATGGCTTATTAAGGACTGGTCGTAATATTCAATTTAAACATTTAAGAAAAACCTATATTAGCTATATGAAATTAGCGATGGGATCAGAAACTGGAAATCTAACATCTCATTCTGCAAATGAGGTTATTGATAAGCATTATATTGATAAAAAAGTAATAGCCAATGCTCAGAGAAAATTTAAACTTTTTAAAAATTAGGGTATAGAGAGATATTAAGGTTTAATATTGTTGAAACCCTACGTTAAATCCGTACGTTAAACCCTACGTTATTTGAAGATAAGTTGATTTTGAAGAATTGGAATTGGAATAATGTAGGGTTTAAAGTATTGATTTTTAGTATTTTAAACTTTTTATTTCTTTTTTTTAATAGTTTTAGGTGTTTTCGGGATTCGAACCCTGTTATCTAGATTCACAGTCTAGTACTTTACCACATAAGTTAAAAACACCATATTCACGTTCATAGAAACGAACGTTTTTTTGATAACCCGATAGGATTCGAACCTATACTACCAGAGTCAAAGTCTAGTATGCTGCCGTTACATCACAGGTTAATATCTTTTCTTAGATGCATATACTCAATTAAGATTTATACGTCATCATAAAAACAAACCGTAGCTATGGCTATGCTTTGTTTTTATTCTTTGTCTAAAACAAAAATCCTTCATTTTTCTTAAGAGTACTTGTATCTATGAAAAGGTATGATTTTGCAGATCTAAAAGGAGTTGAACCCTTACTTCAAGGTTCGTAGCCTTGCGTGCTATCCATTACACCATAGATCTAGATGGTACGCTACTTTGCATAGAAATCAAGAAATTAAAAGGCAACCTATACCTATATATGCTATGCAAGATTCGTAGCGTACGCCCCAACTAATTTTTTTGTTAAGTTGATTATATGCATCATCATTATTTTTAAATACGCTTTCGCGAAAGCGTACTCAGAAAGAATCACGTATGATGTCTTGTATTATTTTAAAAAAGCGATTTGAGAATACCGTCACTTTTAGATATGCTTTCCGAGAATTATAGCCAGGGCTTTCCCTCGTTTTCCACGCTTTTCCTTTTCGTATGGAGGAAGCACGTACATATCTGATGCCTATTTACATTATAACCGTTCGGCAACTTAGACTAGGCTTGCATAGCGGCTCTATACGTCCGCACTTTGCAACTACAGGGGTTGGCTCCCCCACCTTTAACAAGCGTCCCTTCCTAGGGCGGCTTGAAAGAATGTTTACCACATAACAAAGGTTTGCGACCTTCACTATCCCATCTATTGCAATGGGTTTAGGCAACTACTAACTGTTATAACATCCAAAGTCTTTTGCGACTGTTGCAGATTGAACTGCTCTCTTCTATAGTTTGAAATATAGCGCCTCTACCAATTGGGCTAAAAGACACATAGTGTCTTTCTAGGACTCGAACCTAGACGTACAGGTTGACCTAGAAGAAGGGCTTTGGAAATGGCTTCATGGATTTTTGCCCACAAAATACCAACCTTCTCCTTGTAAGCTTCTCAGCTTACGGTATATTACATCACCGGGCAGTTTCCTGCTGGGTAACGCTCAATACTACAATCTGCCCCATACTAATGGATAGTTATTATGTGACTAATTGCTACAACATTTCCTATTGATGTCTCCATCTCAAGCCTATTTTTGAAAGTCGGCTATAGCTCCCTAAATCTTCTCGGCGGTTGCCCCTGAATCCTAGTGGAAATATGTTTGTTGCTTGCTTATGTGTACTCTTCTCTGTAAAAAGAAAAAAATCTCTATCTGCTGTGCCAGCATATAGATTTATCCTTGTTGCCAAGTTTATCTAAGGACGATAAGCCGCCCCTACTTTTTCACAACGTGAAATAGTAATCGTTATAGTACTCCACCTTGGATTCGAACCAAGAAATCACAGGGCTTAAACCTGCTGCCTTTTCCATTTGGCCAGCGGAGCATTTGATGCGTTTATTATCAACACATCATATGGTACAGGAAGAGAGATTCGAACTCTCAGGAGCTTGATTCTAAATCAAGAGCGTCTACCGTTCCGCCATTCCTGCAAATTTGTTGGAGTATCAGGATTCGAACCTGAGACCTCTACCATGTAAGGGTAGCACTCTACCGCTGAGTTATACTCCAAATTAATATGTTGGGGCATTAGGATTCGAACCTAAAACCTCCGGTTAATGAGACCGGCACGCTAGCCAATTGCGTCATACCCCAAGTTGATATCGTATGTATAATTGTAGTATGTAGCATAAAGCACGAGTCTGAACCTTCTACCATATAAGGGTAGTGCTCAGACCTAAGCGTGCTTTTAGTATTATACATTTGTTGAGGTATTGGGACTCGAACCCAAAACCACCGAGGCATCAGCTCGGTACGCTAACCAATTGCGCCATACCTCAATTTATAGTTGAATTGGTATTAGTACTCCATAAGGGGATCGAACCCTTGTCGTCCGGTAGAAAGCCGGGTGCACTAACCACTATGCTAATGGAGCATTATTGCCTAAGAGGCAGGATTGACCTTATCTTTCCTGCGACTACTCATTGAGAATCAAATTCAAGAACACTTGATTTGATTCTTTCGTCTAAGAGGCAGGATTCGAACCTGCAACCTCCCGCGTCCAAGGCGGGTAAACAGCCATTGTTATTCTCCTAGAGATACAGTACTAGTAATATGTATACTGTTTTAAGATATCTAGAGCCTGTGCATTGCGATCACAAACCCTAGATGAAAGTCCCTTCTAGACTCTATATGTTATAGCAGTACCGATGGGATTCGAACCCACAACCTTCCGAGAGACAGTCGGGCGCACTAGCCGTTGTGCTACGATACTATAAGAATACCTACTAAGATTCGAACTTAGACTTAGGGATTAGAAATCCCTTGTGCTTCCGTTACACCATAGATATGTGTTGATTTACCAATAAAATCATGTTGAGCAGTTACTGAGATTCGAACTCAGACCTAAAGAGTGGAGGTCTATTATGCTGCCATTAACACCATAACTGCTTATGTGGAAGTAGTAGGACTCGAACCTACACGCTTTAAAAGACTTGATTTACAGTCAAGGGAGCCAACCAATTGCTCAATACTTCCAAGTAATAGAGACAAGAACGAGATTCGAACTCATAAATAACGGATTTGCAATCCGTCGCCTTAACCATTCAGCCACCTTGTCTTTTGCGATACTGATAGGATTCGAACCTATACTTTGAGAGTTAACAGCTCCCAGCTCTACCAGTTAAGCTACAGTATCGTTTGCGGAGAACAAAGGGATCGAACCTTCACTGCTATGACACAGACTCGCTTAGCAGGCGAGCGCAACAAACCAGTATTTGCCTATTCTCCATAGCGGAAGGATCGGGAGTCGAACCCACACGAGTCGTTAGCTCCTAACTGTTTTCAAGACAGCGACCACCGCCAGTTGGCTTGCCCTTCCTTAAGTTGACACGATGAGATTTGAACTCATAACCTCCCAGTTAAAAGCTGGGTACTCTGCCAGTTGAGTTACGTATCAATGTATATACTTGTTACTTGATAAAGGGTCTTATTTATTTAATGCTCCTTTATGAAGTAACTCATATATGTTGGTTTTTCAATATGTCAATGATCGTTGTGCATAAAAAAAGACGCCTTGTATGGGCGTCTTTTTTATAGTGTGAGAAATCGATATATGCCTATATGCGTTTCTGTTTTTGTTCTATAAAAAAGACATGTCTATTCGAGTCAATATATAATCCGAGCTCTCTTTGCTCAATACGACATTCTCGATGAAGTTTAAAACTCGGTATCATAGTATATGCTTTCATGTATTACGTTTTTAATTATGTTTAGAAACAACATTTGATTGTTTCTGATTGCGATGCAAAGATCAAACTATTTTTGAGTTATCCAAATAAAATTTCAATTTATTTTACTGATAATCAAATAGTTATATTTAAAATTAGGTATAGATATCCTTGTCCGTCTTGTGACAGATATTGGACTTTTTTGCAGTAGACTGTCTCTCTGTTGCTTAGCTTCCAAATGGATTTTCTATTATGTGATTATACTATTTTCAATAGATGAAATTATTTTTTAAATTTTTTCTGTTTTTGTTTTATTTATATGCTTTTTAAATATTTTGACATAAAAAAAGCGCCCAATTTCTCGGACGCTTGCTTTATATATGTTTGATTTTTCTTAATTACATGATCATTGTGTAAAATCTTTAGAATACATACAAGCGTCCTTATTCATGGTGATAAATTCATTTATCCCACGATAGTCAGACCACTGACTTAACAGTAACTTCGGTGCTGTATGTTCTACTCTTTGTATCATTTACGGTGCAAATATGCTATAAATTATTGAATTTTTAAAAAAGAATCTTCTATTTAAAGATGTAATGATTGAAATACGATTAGACATTTAATGTTTTTCCTTCTTTTATATATTCCCTTTTAATTCCTTCAAGAATGGTGTCATAAGTAATGATTGTTGTTGCTTTTGATATTGTTTTTAAACAGGAATATTGTATAATATTTACAATATTAGAACCTGTAATAGCAAACTTTCTTGAAATACTTTCTAATGAAATAGACGCTTCAAGCGTAATATTATCTGGTAAGTTATTTTTCCATAATTCCAAACGTTCTTTATGTGTAGGGGTTTCAAACTCTATAATAGATTGAAATCTACGAGTAAAAGCAGTATCAATATTATTTTTAAAATTAGAAGCCAGAATGACAAGACCAGGATGTGCTTCAATACGTTGTAGTAAATAGGATACTTCTTGATTTGCATATTTATCATGTGCATCTCTTACGTTTGTACGTTTTCCAAAGATGGCATCTGCTTCATCAAAAAATAAAATCCAATCTTTATTGATGGCTCTATCAAATAAGCTTGATAAGTTTTTTTCTGTTTCTCCTATATATTTAGATACGACCATAGATAAATCTATTCTATAGACATCTTTCTCTGTATATTTTCCAAGAAGTCCAGCAGTTAATGTTTTTCCAGTACCGGGAGGTCCATAAAACATAACACGATACCCTGGCTTGATTTTGCTTTTCATGTTCCAGTCATTTAATAGTATCTCATTAAACTGTAACCAAGTTTCTATTTCTTGAATTTCCTGCATGGTTTTATCGTTAAGAACAAGATCATTCCATGACAATTCTGTTGTAATTAAACTTGCTGGAAAATCTTGACTGAGTGTTGGTTTTATTTCTAATCCAGTTGTTAGTTTTATAAGAATCTCATCAGATATTAGCAATTTCCCACTTAAATCGGGTTCGCCTTTAGGCACATGTTCTATATAGAGTATTTTATTTTTAAGTAATTTGTTTGTGATTTGTAGTGAGTTGATTACTTCCAATCGTGTATCAATCGTATTTCCTGCCAAAATATATACTATAGTCTCTACGGTAGGTAATATGCCTCTATGATTTTTTCCTTTTACCCCTCCAAATTCTGGGAATTCTCCCCCATTAGGGAAGAAATCTGATATAATATCACTTAAAAACTTAGGAGAAATATGTGGGATCAATGCAAGGCATATACATATAATCTCCTCAAAAGAAAGTGCTTCATTTTTGATATACTGTCCCAATATAGAAGTGTTATTATCCAGGTTTAATATTGGGATAGGGAGATCTTCATTTGTTAGTTCTAGAGAAAGTCTATACACTATATACTCTTTTAAAAAGCTGAATATAGGAGCCGCAGATGTTGCGGTAGGTGTGTTTTTTATTTCGAGGTCTATCATTTTAATAATGTGTTGATCGTTAGTATTTGTAATGTCAGATGAGATGTATGACTTTACATCTATTTAGGCATCTTGGATTTAGAATTATTTACTTCGGTAATTACGCGATTTATATACTCATTATCCTCTAACATACTTTTTAAATACGTATAACTACTTCGTCCCATGTGTCTAGATAAGGTAGGTTCATAGTAGGTCCATTTGTTAAAGAAACCTACAGTATCTGTTCCTGTTTTAGAGAGTATTTTTTCATTATATGGTATTAATAATTCTGTTAATTGTTCTTTTTCGTTCTTAGAATATTTACCAGCCATAAAACTTTCGATATCAGCTACAGTGATTTTATGTGGTAAGAAAATAGGGTAATACTTTATATTGCCTTCTATGGCCTCGACTTTTGAATTAGATTGACGTCCCCAATTTGTAAATAGGTCACTTAGATATTTAGGTATTTTATTATAGTTAAGTGCTGTAGACAAATTAACAACGACATTATCTTTTTCAGATTCATCAATAGTACGAATGTCAAAACCGTCTTCAATAAACTTTTTTAAGAGGTGATCAAGATATAAGCTCTTACTATTTATAATGTCAACAAAAACTACTTTTTTATTGGTGAATAAGGAGTCTCTTGTTCTAGCTTTAAGATAATTATAAACGTCAAGGTTACTTAATAAACCACTATTATCTATTACACCGGCATCCATATAATGACCGTACCCTTTAATTTTTGCAGCAGGACTCAACCCTGGAAATCTATTGGTCATAGATACTGCTTGATAATAGGGGAGAGTCTTATCTTTACTTTTATATAAATCGGCTAAGTTATCTGCATTGGGAAATATAGCGTTAAAGGTGTTATCATCCTTTACAGACCATAATATACCTCTGTTAGCTCTTACTCCAGCAGTATTCATAATAAGAGAAGGAAAATACCCTTTACCACTTTCTTTATTTTTAAAAGCCTTCGCCCAATACTCCCTATAAGCTAGAGTACTCAGGGTGTTTTTATTAGGAGTGTTTTCTATATAGTTTTGATATTTAATCATAGAATAATAAGATCTATCCTGCAATCCTAAACCATTCGTTAATGGCCAAACTTTTCTATATAGATCTAACCCCAATGTAAATGTGAGATCTGCAGACGCATAATCTTCTCTTGAAATGTCATCTATTTTTTGTCTTAATAAGGTGTCATTTGTACCATATTCTCCATACAATCCCGTATATACCGCAAGCCCTAGAGATCCTCCTGAAGCTCCAGATAATGATATGGTTTGATTTAAAAAATGATGATTTGTTTCTTCTTGAATCTTTTGAAGCACATTAATCGTCCAAGCATTTGCTTTAAGACCTCCTCCGTAAGAGGAGACAAAGAACACGCGGTCATTTTCTATTTGCTGTATCGCTTTTATAAAATCTGTTTCAGGCACTATTATTTCAGGATCTGTAACATTTGCTACAGTTTCTATTTCATGGGTTTTTTGTTCTGCAAAAAAGAAAGAGTAGAGTGCGACTATAGAAATAACTAGGATTCCTAAATAGGCTAGTTTATATGTTTTTGTTTGATAATATTTTTTATAAATTTTAGGTTCTGAGCGAGTATCTGTATCTGCACTTTTTTGTATTGTTAAAGAACTATTTGCAACAAAAAAGTATTTTCCAATGTTTGCTATAATCCAATAATAAGCATACAAATAAACAAGTAAAATAGGAATCACATTTCCTCCAAGAGGATACCCTAATAAAGCAGCAATATTCCAGTACACAATAAATATGACTGATATTATAAAGAGGAGAACAAATACTTTTAAATAATGCAACGGATCTTGAAAGTATATTAGGATTTTAATAAAAAACCGAAGCTTATTTTTTTTATCTAAATTATTATAAACATCTGTTGTATTTGATCTCACAAGTCTGAAAAACACATAACAAAACATCATGCAATAGGTACACAACATCACAAGAATAAAACCATATCTGCTAAATATGGTATTGCTTATCAGGATGTAAGTAAGAAGTATGGCAGAGAGTAATGCTGCTAGAAAATAGTAACGTGTAATCTTTGTATACAATGTTGTTTTATCCGTAATGATATTTTTTGCTATTCTGTATTTTAGAATAGCATAAATGATAATAGGGAAAGAAAAGAAAACCCCAATAATCCAAGCAATTGCTTGTAAAGAGACACCTAGATGATCATTAAATAATAAATTAGGGCGTACACTTTTATATATAAAAATGACCCAAACTGCATAGATGAAAATACCCAACGTATAACGTAATACATTGGCAGCGACACTCATTTTATAATTACTTTTCTTGTCAATAGTATAGATAAAATAAGGGTATGAGAGTTTATATTTCTTAAAGAATGTGAGTGTTACTCTTTTATCTTTCCAAGAGACAACGCCTTTACTATTATTAAAACCTTTTGAATAATAGGTGTATATAGGATAATGTGATAGCGTAAGGGCTAATGCATTTACATACATGAAGCATAGAAATAAAGAAAATTTATCTTCTTCAAGCATATATACCATCATCGTATATGCTTGATCCATTTTAAATAAGATCAACAAGATAAGTGCTATAACAAACAAACTTAGGAAGGAAGAATTTGTAAAGTCTTTAATAGATCTTCTCAACCCTCTAATAAATGTTATTATTTTTTCTGTCATCTTGATCGTTTTTAAGGCAGTAATGTTTAATAGGCTTTTAATTAGAGTTTTAAATTTAATGTGTGCGCTTTCGCGAAAGCGTATAACTACATTTTTTTGAGTTCTTTTGATGATAAGCCTTTTTGACAGGCTGTTTTTTAGCGATAATTTAAATTAATTACTAATAATGAAACCCCTATGATTTTCATAGTTTTCAAACCTATATCAAGCTATATAGTATGTGCCATACAAAGCAAAAGTAGCTTGACATAGTTAGTTAAAGTAAGCCCTCGACTTCCAGCAACTTTGCCACGTTTTTCCTGTAGTTATCTATATAGGCTCCATTTTTATTATGATTTTCATCATTCAATACATTCAAGAATTCTAAATACCTAACGCCACAGCTGTATAGGTTTTTTAGAAGTGCTTTCTTTTCATACTTAAATAGACCTTCATCTGCAGTAAGTGTGATCAAATCATTTTCTAACGATTCTAATTGAACAGATTTCCCCATACCCATTGCTATTTTATAAAGTCCTTCCCCATTTTTTAAGACTTCTCCTACCTGATGAAAGCAAAAGCTTAAAGCCACGTTCCACATTTCATCTATAATCTCCAATGGAGGTTGGTCTGGTACTTCAATTAATAATTTTGCTATATGAGGTTTACGTTCTAGAGATAAAAACGGTCTGTACTTATCTATATTTTCAATTAAGTCTGCTTCTGAAACAAAATTGAATTCAGTGTCACTAGTTAAAAGGGTAAAATGTATTTTCATATGGTTAATATAATTTAAATTATGGAGCAAACAATCTCATGAGTGCTTGTAATTCTTGCGCGGTTAGATGAGTACCACCATTTTTAAAGAACTGACCTACGACCAGGGCTCCAGCTTCTAGTCTTACTCCAAGAGTATATGATACTGTATTATACGTAAAGGTAACATCAGTCATATGGGCAATAGGCATCAAACTATTTGTATGTAGATATGTTAATACATTATCGAGTAAGGTTCTAACTTGACCTACGTTTGACCATGCAGCACCATTTTGAAATAAAGTAGTATCTGCTAATGTGTTTGCTGTAATCCAATGAAAAGCCTCTACGGTATGTCTTCCACAAATATGATCCATCATCACTTGCATGCTGGTCGTTGCATCTGTATAATTAGCAGCGACTGCACCAGGAGGCCAAGGAAATCTATTAAACCAAGTTAATAGTCTTTGAAATTCCGCCAGATTACCTGCTGCTTTGTTTAAAAATTGTTCTACTCTTGTAATGTCACCAAGGTGATCTGCCCTGCGCAACAATGCTAGCAAATCAGATCCTATACTTACTCCTGGAACAGCTCCTGCTTTAGTAAAATAACTTAACAATTTAGTTCCAGTCATATTGGTAAAACTCATCATGGTTCGCAATTGAGCCACATTATCTGCAAGTCCGACTAAAGCTTTGAAATCTATAAGGGAAGTCCCTTTCATTAAGGACGAAATATGTACTAAATCTGCCAAATCTGAAACATTTGCTGCATTTAAGAAGGTTATAAAATCATCCAATTCATTAGTAAACACTTTCATTCCTTTTATTAAATCAGAGAAATGAGAGGAATTAGGAAGGTTTTTAGCCACATTAATTAGTATGTTAATATCACTAATGTTATCCAGTAATTTCAAAAACTTACTCGTACTGCCGTGTGCATCAAATAATTGTAATAGAATCCCAGGATCT
>CAKZKZ010000845.1 GCA_937124495.1 uncultured Dokdonia sp.
TGGGACATAAAGTGCAACTTGGAGATGATGTGCGTTTTGATGGACGCCGTATCAATCCAGAAGCCAAAGCGTATGTGTTATTGAATAAACCTAAAGGATTTGCTACTACAACAAGTAATGAAAAGGGAAATACAGTGATGGATCTCGTTGCCAATGCGACAACGTCTCGTATTAAGCCTATAGGAAGATTAGGACGTAATGCTACAGGATTGCTTTTGTTTACAAATGATGATGAGGTACACCAACGTTTTACAAACTCAAAAGCAGGTGTAGCCAAATTATATCACGTCGAATTATCTAAAAACTTGAAATCAGCAGACCTTGAACGTATTGCTGAAGGATTAACTATAGACGGTAAGAACATACGTGTAGAAGAGGTTAGTTTTGTAGAAGGAGCTGCTAAAAAAGAAATAGGTCTTAAAATAAAGCATACAGGAAATAGCGTGATACGTACTATTTTTGAACACTTAAACTATGAAGTTGTTAGGATAGATTGTGTTACCATTGCAGGCCTGACCAAAAAAGATTTACCTCGTGGAAACTGGCGTCATTTAACAAAGCAAGAAGTCATTAATTTAAAAATGGTGTAGTTTTTTAGAAAAAAGTATCTTGCGAGTATCTAACCATCCTTTATGTCGTATCGACTTACTATTGTAATTCCTGTTTATAACGAAGAAGAGAACCTTCGGCGTGTAGAAAAAGAGTTTCTTGCGTATTTTGAAATGGCTACTGTACCATGCAAAGTGTTATTCGTTAATGATGGTTCTAAAGATAAAAGTCAAGCAGTTATAGAAGATGTGTGTTCCCGGGATGAGCGCTTTACCTATATATCCTTTGCTCAAAATGCAGGATTAAGTGCGGCTATCAAAGCTGGATTTGATCATACAGATACAGCACTTGTTGGATATATAGACGCTGACCTCCAAACCACTCCAGAAGATTTTAATAAGTTGCTTGATGAGATGGATGACTGTGTCTTAGTGACTGGTGTACGCGCAGATCGGAAAGATAGTTTTGTTAAAAATATGTCTTCCAAAATAGCGAATGGTATTCGTCGTGCTTTTACGCATGATGGGATGGACGATACGGGATGTCCGCTTAAAATCATAAAGACAGATTACGCAAAACGTATTCCTATGTTTAGAGGATTACATCGCTTTTTGCCTGCAATGATTTTACTTCAAAACGGAAAAATAAAACAAGTCCCTGTACGTCATTTTCCTCGTATTGCTGGCGAAGCAAAATTTGGATTGTGGAACAGACTGTTAGGGCCTTTAATGGATTGTTTTGCCTACCTATGGATGAAGAAAAAGTATATTAACTATACTGTAGAAAAGACAAGTCGTGGATAAGTTTTCCTTCCTTGCTATTATTGCCCAACTCCTTTTTGGAGCAAGGATGTATACACAATGGATTCTTTCTGAAAAACAAAAAAAGTCAGTCACTCCACTCTTCTTTTGGTGGCTGAGTCTTTCAGGATCTTTCTTGTTATTTATATATGGGTATTTACGTGTTGACTTTGCACTAATGCTAGGGCAAGTATTGACGTATTTTATTTATATACGTAATTTGCAAATACAAGATCAATGGTCTAAAATTCCTAAATGGAGTAGGCTGTTGTTTTTCTTGATTCCGCTTTTTCTTATTGTTTACGGCTATACGAATGGCGACCATGATATTAAAAACCTACTAAATAATCCCGATATCGCAGAATGGTTACTGGTGCTAGGAATTATAGCACAAGTAGTTTTTACTTTACGTTTTGTATATCAATGGCTGTATGCCGAAAAGAACAAAAAAGCCATATTACCGTTAGGTTTTTGGGTGATTAGTCTTGTTGGTGGTTTGATGACATTAACTTATTTTATCTTTAGACAAGATATTGTACTCATTATTTCCAATGTGATGGGCGCGATTATATACACGCGCAATATTATGTTATATAGAAAAAAACGTGATAGATCTATTTAAAAAACGACCTCTTCTTCTGATCATCTCTGTGGTTGCTGTACTTATGTTACCATTTTTAGATGTGATGGAAGTCACCATTATGGAGGCACGTAATTTTATTACTGCACGAGAAATGCTTACCGATGATACTTGGATACTCACCACGATGAATGGGGAAGCTAGGTATCAAAAACCACCACTTCCTACGTGGTTAACAGCACTTTCGGCAATGGTATTTGGTGTCAAAAGTATTTGGGGATTACGATTACCTGCAGTAGTCATGGTCATGTTGTTGGGGAGTATGGTGTATACGCTTTCGCGAAAGCTAACCCTTCATAAATCTCATAGCTTATACAATGGTTTGATCGGAGTGACCTCTCTTTATGTCATTCTTATTGTCTTTGAAGCTCCTTGGGATATTTATGCACATACCTTTATGTTGGTGGGGGTATATAGTATAGTACAACTCTTTACAACCAAAGGAATTCCTTGGAAGTATGTATTACTAGCTGTCCTAGGAATAGGAGGTTCTGTATTGAGCAAAGGTCCCGTTTCTGCATATGCATTACTATTGCCCTTTTTGATTTCGTATGGGATCATCTTTAGAAAATCAACTACCAGAAAAAAATGGACAACGCTTGTGGGGGCTCTTGTTGTCGGACTTGCACTAGGATTTAGTTGGTACATCTATGTACGTTATGCAGACCCCGAAACATTTAAAGCGATTACGTCTAAGGAAACTGGGAATTGGACGAGTTATAATGTACGTCCTTTTTACTATTACTGGAGTTTCTTTACACAAAGTGGTGTGTGGACGATTCCTGCTTTTATAGGATTATTGTATCCATATTTAAAAACACGGGTTTCTAACCTAAAAGTATATCAATTTACCCTTTTATGGACGTTGTTGGTCGTGGTATTGTTGTCTGTGATTCCTGAGAAAAAATCAAGGTATTTAATGCCAGTGCTCATTCCTCTAGCAATGAATACGGGTTTCTATATAGAATACTTACTAAGACGTTTTAAAGAACTTACAGATAAGCGTGAGACCATTCCTGTGTATTTTGCTTTTGGAGTGATAGGGCTGGCTTTTGTAGGTGCTGCGGTTGCTTCTATATATCTTTTATTCACAGAAACATCCATCGAGATTCCTGTGCTTCCCTATGTGTTTGCAGGAGTACTCTGTGCAATAGGTGTCTTATTGCTTAAGAAACTATATCAGAAATCAATAGAAGGTGTTATCATGTTACTTATCGTGGGACTTATGGCACTTGTTTATAGTTTAGGACCACTACATGCTAAAAATAAAGTGGTAAGTAGAGATCATTTTGCTTTTGATGGTTTTTTTAAGGGTTTAAATATTGAGGATACAACACCTATATATGCTTATAAAAATACATCGCCAGAAATGGTCTGGGCTAGGGGGAGTAAGATTCCTGTTATTGAAAGTCTAAGTGAACTTGAGGAAGGGACTACATTTTATGTGATAGATAACAAGATATTTGAAGAAAGCCTTGAAAAAGATGAAAACATCCATAGTTTTATGTATGAAGCACCATATTTAATAGACTTGAATTATGAAGGGTCAGATCATAAAAACCGTAAAATGGGGTATGTGTATAAGTTGATTAAACAAGAATAGAAGACTTTATATGTCGATTAGTTTTAAAATAGAAAACATAAGATTTAATCCAAGAAAACTTTTTTTAATAGACGGATTAGGAGCCATTTTCTCAGCTTTTATGTTAGGAGTCGTATTAGTGAAACTGGAAACTGCTTTTGGAATACCTTCTTCTTCTTTATATATACTTGCAATATTCCCTGTGTTTTTTGCCATTTTTGACTTTTACGGTTATCAAAAAAAGCATAGTAGCTTGGGTCAGTTCTTAAAGATAATTGCTCTATTAAATTTATTGTATTGTTGCTTGTCAATAGGATTTGCCTTTTATCATAAAGAAACCATTACAACTCTAGGGTGGATGTATATATTCGTCGAAATTTTGATTATTATAACGCTAGCTGTAATCGAACTTAAAGTTGCTAAAAGGGTAATGAGTGCTAAATAAGTATGGGATGAAATGTAAAGTATATTCTACTTAAGCTATAATAGCTTTCTCATTCTTCCTAAAAACCTCCCAAAGAAATACACCCAATACAATCAAATACTCCGTAGCAACCAACCATAGGTTTTCTTTAAATCCATCAGGACCGTATGCTGAGTAACTTAAGATAATCGCAAAACTCCACACCAGCGGGAAACGATATTTTGTGAATACACATAGGATAAGCGGTGTCGCTACATACCAAGGATGTACCGTGGTAGACAATAAAAAGTAAAACGAAATCCCCAGAAGTACTGCAGTGATCGTAGCTTTTAAGGTTTTGTTTTTTCTAAAGAATGCTAAGAGCAATAAGAATCCTACCACATACCGAGGTAATAAAGGGCCAACGTCGCCTATAATATTCCACCCTATGGTTTGATATCCATACCAACGAATGATATAATAAATACTGGCATTGAACTCAAAGGTTTTAAACCATAACGCAATGGAAGCTCCGAAGTTTTCAGCGAAATCACCAGTGAGATAAGGAGCAAACGTAAGGGCAACGGTTCCTAAAACAACGAGATAGTATAGGGCGGCTTGTTTCCAACCCTTCCATGAAAGGAATATGTTTTGATGCTGCGTACTATTTCGCGTAAGCAAAAATTGAAATAGTAGTGGTAAGAATAATAAGGGTAATAATTTTACAGATATCGAAAACGCCAATAGGATAGCACTCCAAACCCATTTGCCTTTTTGAAGCAAGTAGAGTGACCACACGACAAAAAATAACATCACCGATTCGAAATGTAGATTTCCTGTCATTTCTATAATGATAAACGGATTCAATGCATACCAAAAAATGGCATGAATAGGTAACCCCATTCTTTGAAGTAATTTCTTGCCTAGGATAATAATCCCCATGTCTGCGATAAGAATCAGCATTCTAAAAACAATGGCAGCGCCCGTGATGCTATTTCCAGAAAAGAGCCCTGCAATGGCAAAACACAACTGATTAATAGGTGGGTAATTGGTATAATGACTTCCGTTTAAGGGGCCCATGCCTGCATAGAGTTGTTCGCCTTGAGCAACGATATCTACGGCACCAGCTTCTACATAACTCAACGGTGTTGTTAAGTACGGATTCAATCCTTCTAAAAGCAATCTGCCATCCCAGATAAAACGATAAAAATCTTGAGATAGATTAGGGATGACAGGAAGAAAAATAAGTCTGGATACAAACGCTATAAAAGCAAGGAGCCAGAAATCTGTTTTTCCTAATTGGATGATTTTGTAAAATAGAAAGAATAAGGCACTGTATAGAGTGAATAATTTAATAAAAACATCACGGACCAGGTCATAGGCAAATACCCAATAAAATACGAGTGATAATAAAGCAAGAAGAAGCGGAAGTTTGTGATATTTCCAAATCTGAGCAATCACACTTTTGATGTTAATGATTTAAAGAATACAAATCCAAAACCTACAAAAAGCATCAAGTGAAAAGGGAATAATCCAAAATCACCACCTTGATCTCCAACAATAAAAGCGCTGTACATTCCAAAAGCGAAATATAACATCAAAATACCTTCTATAATCACATTTAGAGAAATGTTCTTTTTGAGGTATTTGTTGCCTTTCCAGCTATCTTTAATGGTATTGATATTAAACTTTGGCGTACGTATAAAGTCACTTCGTTTTCCTATGTGTCCTTCTATAACTGCAATAGAATTATGCAATGAGAAGCCCATAGCAACACTAAAGAACGTAAAGAACATCCCTATGTATCGTATAAATTGTTTAAAGCCTCCGCCATAGATACTCTTAAACATATACCAGTAGCATATAAAGAAGATAATTGTGCTCGTTACAAAGAAACTCATCACCACAAAATAGGTTTTGAGATGTCCGTATTCATTTTTGATATAGAGCATCGGAATACTGAGTAATCCCACAATAAGTACATTTAAAAACATGGTGCTGTTAAGCAAATGTAAGATACCATGAAACTTTGTCTTGGCAGACATGTTTTTGCTTTTGACAACTTTAGAAGCCATCTTCTGGAAGTTTTCTGCTCCTCCTTTATTCCATCTAAATTGTTGTGAGCGAGCCGCACTGATCACCACAGGTAATTCTGCAGGAGTTTCGACATCTTCAAGGTATTTGAATTTCCAGTTTTTAAGCTGTGCTCTATAACTTAGATCTAAGTCTTCTGTTAAGGTGTCTCCTTCCCAATTTCCAGCATCAAGGATACATTGTTTACGCCATAAACCAGCAGTTCCATTAAAATTAATGAAATGACCTTTGCTATTTCTACCTACTTGTTCTAAGGTGAAATGCGCATCAAGTGCAAAAGCTTGTACTTTGGTGAGTAATGAATAATCTCTATTGATATGCCCCCATCGGGTTTGTACCACTCCAATATTACGGTCTATGAAATAAGGAACGGTGCGTTGAAGCCAGTTAGGCTCTGGAAGAAAATCGGCATCAAAAATAGCGATGAATTCTCCTTTGGCATCTATAAGCCCCTCTTTAAGGGCGCCTGCTTTAAATCCAGAACGATCTGTACGCGTCACATGCTTAATGTCAAGTCCTGTTTTTTGTAATCGCTCTATGTGTTCTTTTGTGGTTTGTAAAGACTCATCGGTACTATCATCTAGCACTTGAATCTCTAACTTATGCGCTGGGTATTCAAGTAATGCAATATTATCTAATAAACGTTCCATGACATACAATTCATTGTACACAGGAAGTTGTATGGTGACATAAGGGACTTGCTCAGGGTCTGATAAGTCAAATTTTGGCGAATCATCTTTTTTGCGTTGTGCACGCAAGTAATTGAATAACAAATTAAGTTGCGATAGACTATATGCAAATATAATAAGCAGTGAGATGGTGTAAATCGTAATGATTATGAATTCTAAAAGCATTATTTAAAACTATATTTAAATATCCAACTTAATATTTTAATGCCTGCAAATATAGCACCTTTTACCGTTCCAGAGACTTTAGAAACTCCAATACGATTACGGTATTTTACAGGAATCTCTGTGTATTTCATTTTCTTCTTTAATACCTTTAGTTGCATCTCTACTGTCCAACCATAGGTTTTGTCTTCCATTTCTAATGCGAGTAAGCTCGTATATTTCATAGCTCTAAAGGGGCCTAAATCTGTAAATCGAGCGCTAAAAAACAAACGCATTAAGGTGGTCGCTAACCAATTTCCAAATATTTGTGGCCCTGTCATGGATCCGCTTTCGCGAAAGCGTTTATCTCTCGCTCCAATCACCATGTCACAATCATCTTCCATAATAGGAGGGATCAGTAATGATAACTGTTCTGGGTAATCACTGTAATCACCATCTAAAAACACAATAATATCAGGACGGTCTGTCAAGCTTGCTACGTATTCCATCCCTTTTAAGCAAGCATTTCCGTAACCAGGTGTGTTCTCTCTTAACACCGTGGCTCCGGCATTCTTTGCAACTTCATCTGTTTGATCTGTAGATGCATTACTTACCACAATCACCTCGTGTACACTATCGGGAATATCTTTAATAACAAGCCCTATAGAATCTTGCTCGTTATAAGCAGGGATAATAACTTTGATGATAGGATTCATAATGGGTAACAGATCTAGTATAGCTTTACATCAGGGTTGTCGCGTCTAAAACTACGAATGCTGGTCCACATACCTTTGTATTCATTTTGTATGTATTTCTCAACCTTAGTTAATTTGTCTTTTTTATATACGAGACTAAATCCGTTTTTCTGATTGTTTTGGTATTGTGTTTTGCGTTTTTCTTGGGTTGCAAGATCGTAAAAAATCCACCAATTCTCGGCGATTCCATTGTTATAATGACCTTCTCTTTCTAAAGTACCCGTTTTGTTATAGTAATACCAGTATTCTGATTTATTATTTCCTTTATAATGCCCTTTGGAAGCTAATTGTCCATTTTCGTGATAATAATACCAGTAATTGGCTTTCATGCCAGACATTACCCATCCTTCTGCTTTAAGAACACCATTGGCATGATATTCTTTGTTATACATTTTTGTAGTGCCACTATCTGTTGAGGGCATTACACATAAAAGCAAAACGAGTAATTGTGATAGCATGAATAATACGTTAGAGTGGCTTAGACGTAAATAACCTGTATGGCTAACAGAAAAAATAGATATTCAATGAAAAACGTATTTAAAATCAATGATGATTCTTATTTTTACGTAAATCCACAGCGGTATGAATTTAAGTTATTGGGAATATAAAACATGGTTATCTGCTATCGATTTTACGATTGTAGGAAGTGGTATTGTAGGATTGAATAGCGCATTGCGCTTGCGCGAAAAATTTCCCAAGGCGCGTATTCTCATTATTGAAAAAGGAATGTTACCACAAGGAGCTAGTACAAAAAATGCAGGATTTGCGTGTTTTGGAAGTCTCTCAGAAATCCTTGACGACCTTACCTCTCATTCTGAGGAAGAAGTAGTATCTCTTATAAAGAAACGTATTGATGGGTTGAAATTGCTAAGAGATACCCTAGGTGATGAGGTGTTGGACTATCAAGAACTAGGCGGATATGAGCTTTTTACCGATCAAGATGAAGCATTATATAATCACTGTTTGCAGCATCTAGAAAAAATAAACGCATTACTAGGACCTATTTTTAAAGGACCTGTATATAGTACACAAGACAATAGATTTGGTTTTCATCAGATCCAACATCAGTATATCTATAATGCTTTTGAAGGGCAGATAGATACAGGAAGAATGATGGAAGGCTTGTTGCAACTTGCTATGAGTAAAGGAATCAAAATCATGAATGGCGTGCGCGTCTCAAGTTTTGAAGAACAAGGTGATCATGTTGAGATTGTGACTGATGCATTTTCTTTCCAAACAAAAGAGTTATTACTAGCTACCAATGGATTTGCCTCTCAACTAGGATTGCAAGAAGTAAAGCCAGCGCGAGCTCAGGTGTTGATTACAAAACCGATTCCTGATTTAAAAATTAAAGGGACATTTCATCTCGATAAAGGCTATTATTATTTCAGAAACATAGACAACCGTATTCTTTTTGGAGGCGGTCGTAATCTTGATTTTAAAGCTGAAGAAACCACAGATTTAGGACAAACCGAAATCGTACAGAAAGAACTTGAACGATTACTGAGAGAAGTAATTCTGCCGGGCACTCCTTTTGAAATTGATAGACGATGGAGTGGCATTATGGGCGTAGGCTCTCAAAAGAACCCTATCCTAAAATCGATTTCTAATCGCATACACGCCGGCGTCCGCTTAGGTGGAATGGGAGTGGCTATCGGAAGTCAAGTTGGAAGAGACCTAGCTGATTTGGTGAGTGAATGATTCTTGTATGTGTAAAACCCATTACGGGGTGGTTGTAATTTTAAAAAAGTAGTTTTTGGTACTTTTTTAGAAATTACATTCCGTTAACTTGGTTTTGAGTCAAGTAGGAAGAGACCTAGCTGATTTGGTAAGCGATTAATTGTTCTATGTGTAAAGCCCATTATAGGGGGTAGTTATTCTATTTATTTTGTAATTTTTGACTACAAAATAAAAAGAACTTTCTGTTACAACTTCAGTTTTAAAAAAGTAGCTTTTGGTACTTTTTTTTAGAAATTACTTTGCGTTAACTTGGTCTTGAATTAAGAAATAATAAACAATATGAAGCTATTCATAATCATACTTTTGTTACTACTTAGTGTTTCAATCTTTGCTCAAGATGGATCGAATATTAAGTATGTTACACCAGAGAATATAAATAACACTCTTATTGGTAAAACTTGTCATATTGATTTTGGCTCAGAATCATTTAGAACTCTAATTGTTGATACGCTAGAAATAGAAGTCAAAGGACAAAAGATTGAATTTGTAGAACACAGAGTAGATAATGGATTTGATAATTGGTTTGATCAACAATATCTAGTTGCTTTACCTTTACAGAAAGCATATTCTGTACGATTAAAATCTACAAAAATAGACAGTTTAAATTCTGAAAAAGTATACGTAACGAGTATATTAGGATATTATCGTAATGAATCTCCATTAGATACTATAACTATTATTAAACATTATTATTTAAGAAAAAATATAGCTGCAGTTTTAGTTGAGAATTAAGATATTTGTCTGATAGACTATGAGTAAACAAGAAATAAAAACATACTTATTGACTACTTGCGCTTCGCAACTTGCCACGCGTCGTGCTTCGGTAGATAAGATATTAGCCAATGTGGCGCTATCACTTAAAGAAGAAACGAAAAGTTCGGCAGGAGATAAGCATGAGACGGGAAGAGCCATGCTTCAGTTGGAACGAGAAAATGCAGGGAAACAACTCGCTGAGATAGAAAAGTTGGAAGTGATTCTACATCGTATTTCTACAAATATATCTTCAGGACCCGTTCATTTAGGGAGTGTGGTGATGACAAGTCAAGCAAATTATTTTATAGGCATCCCTGCAGGAGAGATTAAAACAGCTATTGGTATTTTTTATGCTATTGGTGTAGGATCTCCTATCGGTCAATTGTTACTCGGAAAACGGGAAGGGGATGAGGTGCGCTTTCGCGAAAGCGTACTTAAAATTCATAGTATTTATTAGTGAAATAAAAGATGTCCCCAGAACGTAACCGTTGGGAACACCTTTGTTGTTTTTCTATATTATGATACTTCGTAAAGGCTATTGCTTAATCACTTTTATCGTCTGTGCTTGTTGATTATTTCCCAGAATTTCTGCAAAATAGATTCCAGACGAAAATGTGGAAATGTCTATGGTTGTTGCATTTTCATGCGAAGCCACAAGTTTGCCTAATATGTTATAAAGATTCACTTTTGAAATCTCTGAAGCACGTTCGGTTTGTATTGTAAATTGATCTTGAACAGGGTTTGGATACACAGAAAATGATGTTTTTTCTTCTTGTGCGGTAGACAGAGAGCCTGCATTCAGAACACTCACACCTCCAAAAGTTCCAAACCATATATTTCCTGCTGCATCTGGTTCAATACCTCTCACTAGATTGTCTAGAAGTCCGTCGCTTTCATCTAATGTCAACCAATTGATACCATCAAATCGTGTCACGCCGAAACCTGCAAACCATATATTGTCATCATTATCTTGAGCAATCTCTCTTACATTGTTTGAGGCAAGTCCATCTTCAGTAGTGAATATTCTAAAAGAAACACCATTAAAACGCGTTACGCCTGTATTGCTAAAACCTGAAGTAAACCATATATTTCCGTCACTATCTTCAAAAACTCTAGAAAGTTCATTGGAAGCTAGTCCATCGGCTACCGTATAATTTGTAAATGTTGTACCGTCAAATTTTGAAGCACCCGCATCAGATGTTGAAAACCATATATCCCCGTTTTTATCTTGAATAATGGAACTTATATTGTTACTAGGGAGTCCGTCATCTATAGTGTAATTTGTAAAGGTATTTCTATCAAACATCGTCGCGCCTCCATTTGTCGCAAACCATAGGTTATTGTCTGTATCTTCTATAATATCTGATATGTTTTCACCACCAAGGCCACTTTCTACAGGGTAATACGCCCAAGAAAATCCGTCATACCTACTAACTCCACTAAGTTGTGAAGAAAAAAGACTTCCAAACCAATAAAACCCAAAACTGTCTTGTAGCGAACTCACAATACTATTACTGTGTACGCCCTCATCTGTGCCAAAAAGCTCCCAAGTAGGACCGGCAAATCATGCGATTCCGGGTGCAGCTGAGTCCACCCATCCCACACACCATATAT
>CAKZKZ010000846.1 GCA_937124495.1 uncultured Dokdonia sp.
TCTGTATACACCTCATCAAAACTACCTTTACGCGTAATCGTCGCATCTGCTAAAAAGCCTTTAAGATCTTTTACAATACCTGTCACCTGTAATTTAGAAGATTGATTTAATGCTGTTGTACCTATAGACGTAACTTCTTCTTTATAATCATTACCCTCTACTAAAGCAGATGGAATTTCCTGTCCCTTTCTTGATATAGAATTACTTGTTGTAATCTCTACAACGCCATCTTTACCTAGAGTGCCATACCGTACAGATCCTGCAACAGATTTTATAATAGAAATACTCTCAACACGATCTGGGCTTATGAAAGGCCTTGGTGTTTCTGGCGAGAATATCGAACCATCAATAACAATCAACATTTTACCATTTCTTCCGAAAACTGTGAGTCCTTCTCTTGGGTTTTCAGTTGCAGCAATTCCAGCAAATTTTCCATTTATTGCCACACCTAAGTCTATTGCTCCTGGAGAAATATCTTCTCTTCGTAAGACTTTTACATCATACCCTACTTTATCTTTATTCTCTAGACCCCAAGCCGTCTGTATCTTTTCTTCTTCTTTTCCTTTTCCACTAAGTACAACTTCATCTAATACATCAACTTTAGATACCAAGTCAACAGCATATGCTGTTTGATCATCTACAATAAAACCCTTAGGATACATTCCCAAATAATACACAACTAATTGATCTCCTTTCTTTGCTGGAAGTTTAAAACTTCCATCTGCTTTTGATGTATATTCTTCAAATGTTCCTTTTTTGGTAATGGTAGCGCCTTGTATTGGATTTCCTTCACTTGTAATAATCCCTGTAATCTGAATCTGAGAATCAACATTCCCGTTTTCGATAGTGGATATATTTTCCTTATAATCATTTCCTTCTACTAAAGCTGAAGGAACAGGTGTATTTACAAGAACAAAATCTTTGGTATCTATAAGAACAGCTCTTCCTATAGCCCCTCCTATATCTTTTTTGACAGAGATTGTTGCTATATTCTGTGGGTTTATAGCAAAAAACTGAAGCTTATCTACTGGGATTCCATTCACATAATATGTTGCTGCTGCTCCTCTTATAGACACAGATTCAAAACCAGGTCTTGTATCTACCTGAACATTTGAAAATTTCCCTGTGATTCCAAACGCAACATTAGCCCAAGACTCTATGTTATCTTTCTCTGCTGTAAGTGACTGAACATTAAATGACCCTAAAAATGGGTCTTTATACCTTCCTGTCTCAAGATCAACTCTTTTTTCTGTAGTTTTTTTCCCTTTTCCAGTAAGTTCAACTTCTTCTAGCATATCGCTTTTTGGAAACAAATCAATCTCAATTTCTTTCGTTTCATCCTTTATGACAATGAGTTTTGTATACATTCCCAGAGAATTTACTGCTAGGACATCTCCTTCCGATACAGTTGCTGTAAAAGAACCATCTGCTTGTGATATAAACTCTTCAAACGTCCCTTTTTTAGAAATTATAGCTCCTTGTATAGGTTCTCCAAGACTTGTTACTTTTCCTATAATTTGAGTTTTACTCGAGATGATAGAATTATTATTTATATCTGGTAATGTCTCATTGAAGGTATTATTCTCAACCATATACTCCTTCCCATCTTTAAATTCTTCTTTACCTCTCTTTGTTGTCACTAGGACTTGTAGCCCTGTTTCTCCTTGCCCTCCATATTTTATATTCGTCAGTTTTGAATTTTTTATGATGACAGATGCAATATCGCTATCCGGAATATATAATGGTACAGGTTCACCTGGTTGTAAAGAAAAACCATTTACTATCCACATAGGCCTTTTCCCTAAAACTGTAACCACCTCCCCTTCTGGCGTATAACTTATCATCACTCCGCTAAATTTTTCTTTAAGAACCATTTCTAAGGTCTTTCCGTTAGGAATAATATCTTTATAGGTAATATAAAAATCTCCTAATCTTGTAATCCCTCCAGGTATATAAGGGTCTTTTATTCCTCTTATTACTTTGTCCCCAACAATAATCTTCTCATATTTTTTTGTGAGTACCACCTCATCTAGCACATCACTTTTAGGCATCATTTCTACTCTAATCTCCTGAGTATTTTCTATCGGTATGACTTTAGGAAACATCCCTAAATAGCGAACAATAATTACATCTCCCACTTTTGCAGGTAATTCAAAATTCCCATCTGCTTTGGTCAAATATTCTGTGAAATCTCCTTTTTTTATGATAGAAACTCCTTGTAAAGGTTTGCCAAGACTTGTTACTTTTCCTGTGATTTGAGTTTTACTCGCGATCACCCCATTAGAAATAGAGGAAACTTCTTCTGTATACTCATTATTCTTGACCAAGCCAGAATTCACATATTTTTCCTTAGCCAAAGGAACCTTTTTTGTGGTAACAATAATAGCAGGGCCTTTAACTTCAGGTCCAAATCTAAAGGTTGAATATTTTGACTCTTTTACGATAATAGACTCAATTTCAAAATCTTGAAGATAAAAAGGAGGCGGTTGCAGGTTTAATGTTAACGGTGCTCCGTCAACAACCCATTGAGGACTACTACCAGCTATTAAAAAGTATCTGCCATCTTGGCCAAAACGCATTTGGGCATTAGGAAAGTTAAGCCTAATCACCTCATCTAGTGTCTGTCCCTTGGCATCAATATCTTCACTGGTAATAAAAAAGTCCCCTCTCGAAGTCATCCCTCCAGGGTATTTAGTGTCTTTTTCTCCTCTTACATATTTATCGCCTACTATAATTTTTTTATATCGACTTTCTAGCACTATCTCATCTAGAACATCATTTTTAGGAAGCATTTCGATCATTAAGTCATCTTCACTTTGAATCAAAACCTCTTTAGGGAACATTCCCAAATACCGAAGTTGGAGTATATCACCTTCTACAACAGGTAATTCAAAACTCCCATCTGCTCTGGTTAGGTATTCTGTCAGGTCGCCTTTTTTTATGATAGAAACTTCTTGTAAAGGTTTTCCTAGACTTGCCACGACCCCTTGTATTACAGGACCTTTATAGGTTTGAATTGAAGGTATGTTTTGAGAAGCAATTCTATGCTGTTCTTGTAATGGTGTGTATAGACCTTGTGTATATTGAGCAAGTAATTGCATATAGTCTTCATTAACTTCTAGACCTTCACTTGCAATCACGTAAGTAGGGATATCTTGAGAAACAGCAAGCGTTCCGTAATTAGGATTCCCGTTAGAACTCAATATGACAGCATCTGCACCTGTGATATCTAAAACATCATAATTGGAAGGGCCATTGTAGATAAGCCCTTTTACGCTTTCGCGAAAGCGTGTCATATCTCCACCACGTATCTTTATACGCTCGTCTTTACGTACTTTATAATCAAATGCAACAAGACGCAACGTGAGATCTTTATATGCTGAAACATAATTTTGAATGTAGACAAGCTCTGCTTCTATATCTCTACCTTTCATGTCTTCTGAAACATCCCAGAATACAGTTAGATCTTTAACTGTATTCTTTTTTTGTTGCTTAGAAGAGGGTTGTAATTCAATTTTACTAGATATATTAAAAAGCGTACGTACCTTTTCTGCATCCAATCGTATAGATTCATAGCCAGTAGCTCCTACCAGTAGTTCACTTTCTGAGTTTAAAACCTCATGATACTTTCGGTAATTAAAAAACCCTTTGGCATTTGTAATTTCACCTACACCTTGGTTATTGATTCCTACTCTTGCTTTTGCAATAGGTTGTTGGGTAACAGCATCTATAACTGTACCCCTAAATACCGTTTGTGCTTGCATTGTTAGGCTTACTAACAACATAAGAAGTATCGTATATATGGTATTACGTTTTTTTATAGTCATTATTATCTAAGTGTTAGTGTTCCTACTGTGGTTTTGTTTTTTTGCTGGAAAAGCTTAATAAGTTTTACCTCTTTGGTTTCTTGAGGTGTTGCATAATTGAGATATAGTGTATACTTGAGATAGGATGGAGGTTGTATGTCATCTTTTCCAAGGTACTGCACATTGATAACCCATTCTCCTGGTGGAGCATCATCAAGTGCAAATTCTTCTATACTATATCCTTTCGACACCTCATCTTTTAGGCGTTCTTGATTTGTAAATACGGAATGCTCCCAAGTAAAATATTTTCCTTTTGGATTTACAAACTGAATTTCAAAATCTGCTTGAGGATGGGTCCACTCAAAAACGAGACGACGGTCTTTTTTAAATCCTACAGCTAGTAATTCATTAGAGACATCTTGAAAACTGACTTTTGATTTATGAAATGTCAATAATCGCATCATTTCAAACTCTGCTGTTTTTTTAAGAGGTAAAAAATCAAGAGCTACTGTTTCATTAGCCAGTATTTGTTTATACAACTCAAAGGCCTCTTGATACTTTCCTACTTGTTGATGGGATATTGCAAGATCTCTATACGATTGTATACGGTCTGGAGCAAGCTCTAAAATTTTCTTGTATAGTGTATTGGCAAGTTGATCTTCTTTAAAAGATTCTAGATGATATGCCATTAGTTTTAAAACGTCTATATTTCCTGAGAGCGCTTCTGGGAGGTTAGAAAGGATACGTAAGGCTCTGTTTTTATCCCACTTTTTAAAATAGGTCGCCACGTCTGTATAAAATACAACAGGATCTTCTAGTTCTGTATTTTTATATTGTTCATATATGGTATTGGCTTCCTCAAGCGTTGTTGCTCGTTCTAGTTGAATTAAATATACAGGTTTGTTTAAGGCATTATTTAAAACGACTACGTCTTCTGCTACATAGTTATTCCCTTCTACCAAAGCAGATGGCTTTTTAGTTATTCTACTTTCAGGGGGAGCATTTGTTAATGTAGTTATTTTAATATAACCGCCTGTACCATCTACAGCATTTCCAGGAGAATTAATAACCTCAATACGATAGAGATTACTCGTATTTATAAAAGCGAGTATACTTTGGTCATGAAGCACCCCATCTAAAAGAACACCTAGAGGCGCATCAAGTGCATCTCGACGATTTACAATGACTCTATTGGGATATTCGCCTTTAGTAGCAATGCCAGAGACTCTTCCAGAAATAAGATCTACAAGATCATGAGCAGTCGCTCTTTCTATATCCTCTTTCGTAATCACTTTTGAAGAATAGGACTTGTTTTTATAATCTTCATCTATCGCTTCTAATTTCTTTACTTTTTCTGACTTATTTTCTCCGGTAAGCACGACTTCATTCAACCAATCTCCGCTGGTTTCTAACGTAATATTCATTTTTGAGCCTGTTGTTACCTGTACTTTTCGACTTTTCATTCCTGGAAATCTAATCTCCAGTTTGTCTCCTTCTCCTGCTTTTATTTCAAAATTACCTGAAGCATCAGAAATCACTTCGTTAAAGGTGCCTTGCACTGCTATTCTAGCCCCATCAAGAGGTCCAATCTCTGAAGTGATCGCACCAGTTACTTTTGGTATGTATACATCTGTCGTTACTTGATCTACCGCTATATCTTTAAGTAAATATTCTAAGGATTTCCTAGGGGTATATTTATTTAAGTCTATATACACTCCATCTGTATATAAGGCTAAATCTTCAAGAACTTCCTTATTTGCTTTTTTAGAAGAACTTACTGTAAATGTGGTATTATTAAATACCGGTTGTAAATCAGAAAACAACGCATTTCCTTCAGTAAAAATAATAGTATACTGTAGTTTTTTAGAAATTACTTCTGTCAATGCGCTATAATCTGATGTCCCTTCATAGCTAGTGTTTTCTAGATAATTGATAATGTCTTCAGACTTTCCTTTTTTCACGGTAAAGTCTTTGGTTTCTTTATAACCAAAAGCAAATTTATGAACCGTTACATCTATATTTTTTAATGCTTTTAGGTATCGTTCTATCAATTCTATTTCCGAATATAGGTTTCTGTTTTTTGCTTTCGCGGAAGCGTCCCAAAAAATAGTTACTGCTTCAGGTAATGGTCTATCTATAGTTTCTTTTGTTCCTTTTTCTAAAGGATATGATGCATCTATCGTAAATCCTATGGCATCTTTTTCATGAGATTTCCAGTAATCTTGACTAATAGATCGTGTGAATGATGATTTTTTATTACCACTTCCTGCAACAGCAAACCCTAAACGCTCTCCATATATTTCTATGAGTTCAATGCTTACAATAACATCAGTATCTGTAAAAATTTTATATTTAGATAGTGGAATACGCTCTATACCACTATTTCTTGATACAGTATGATAAATGGCTACATTTAAGATATTGTTTTGAGGGATTCTAAAAACTGGATCTATATCATAGATATTGACACGCACACGTATACTATCAGAGAGGTTTTCTAGTACTTTAAAATTTAGACTCTTAAGTTGTGTTTGCTTTCTTTTGATTTTGATTTTTGATGCAATCTCACCTCCTAGCCCTAACTCATTCTTCCAATAGCCAAATTTCTCAAGATCTATTTTTGTATTACCTATGGTTGTATTTTTAATCTTTGTATCTCCTAATACAATTTCTTCAAGACTGTAACGTTCAGGAACAAGAGAAATGGTATTATCTTTAGAAAGTAGTGCAGAAATAGATCCAATAGGTATTTGCTTTGTTTTAAAGCCAATCATTGAAAATTGAATCACATCTGATTTTTTAATTTTATCTGTAAGATAGGTGAGTTCAAAATATCCTTGTGTATCGGTAACAGATCCTATACCTTTTCCTATAAAACCTACATTTACAAAAGGAATAGGCTTTTTAGAATCCTTATGGATTATCCTTGCCTTTAAAGTTGTAAAAGAACCTTTAGAGAGATATTGTGCTTGTGTATCTACTATATAAAAAGAGCATATAAGAAAGCAAAGTAATAGAATCGTATTTTTTTTCATAAGCGACGGTTAGTATCATATATATCAATTGAATGGTATATATCCGTTAATCACTTACTAAAGATAAATCATAAAATACTACGTCTAGTATATACCGATAAATGCTTACTTAGAAGGTTTTCTGGTATTCATGAATTCTAAATGCTTGTAAATACCTTACACTGTTACAGTAAGAACTCGTCAAGCTGCGCCTTCCCAATATCAGAAGTAAGCTTTATCACCTTTACATCTTTACGCTCACTAGCGGTACCATAATCTCTATAAATCGTATACTTAAGATAGGGTGGTACTGTTGTAAAAGTTTCTTCTCCTAAATATTCAATATTGACAATCCATAGTCCATGTGGTGCCTCATCTATCACAAACTCTTCTGTTTGAAAACCTGATTTTACTTCAGCTTCTAGGCGTTCTTTATTATCAAACAGTGTATGATTCCATTTAAAGAATTTCTTTGCAGGATTTACAAACTGGAACTCAAAAGGAGCTTCACGATCAGACCATTCTAGCACCATACGTAAATCCAAACGATAACTAGGAAGTACCCAATCTTCAGGAAGTCTTTCTGTATTTATTTTCTCTTTGTGCAATGAAACCAAATGCAATAATTCATGTCCTAATGGTTTATCTAATCCAGAAAAATCAACCCCTAAGATTTGTTCTCCAAGCATATTTATATATAACTCTAAAGATTTATCATAAAACCCTGCTTCTTGATACGCCTTGGCAAGATCTCTATAGGATTGTGCTTCACGGGGAGCGATACTTGTAATACGTTCATATAACTTTAAAGCATTGTCATACGCTCCTGCACTCTCATACAGATATGCTGCGACACGTAATACTTTGGGGTTTTTTTGAGCCACCTCAACAAGCCTTGATCTTATGAGCTTTGCTTTCTCTTTATCTAAAGGTTGAAAATATAACGCCATATCTATAAAAAATTCAGCGTTGGTTGTATTTGCTTTAGATAGGTTTTGATACATCGTAAATTGAGCTTCAAGACCATTTATACCCTGTATCTGTTTTACGTAGTTAGGTTTTAAAGCTTCTAGATTAAGTAGCTCGACTTGCTCTGTATATTCATTCCCTTTTACTAATGCAGTATCTACAATCTCTCCGCCAGACTCAGCTCTAACAAATGCTTTTGTTTTTACAATAAAAGCCCCTCCAGATGCAATAGATCCATAACGAGAAGAAGCTTGTATGGATTTTAAGATAGAAATAGTTGCTATATTTTGAGGATCTATAAAGCTAGGGGTTTGTTCATAAATAGAACCATCTACTACCCAAATAGCAGGTTTAGAGCTATTACCACCTCTTATCGTAAATACAGCTTCGGTTCCAAATCCTGATACTTGGACTCCTGCAAAACGACCACGTATAACATCACTTACATACTGTGCGTTAGGGCGTATCTCTGCGCTTGTAATGGTATTTACAGAAACCCCTATTTGATCGACACTTTTCTCTCCAAATCCTGAATCAGATGTCTCTTTACTTTTTGCTTTTTTACCTTTAATGATCACCTCTTTTAATAATTCATCTACAGGTTTCATATCTACAACAAGTGAAGCTACATCTTCTACTAACATCTCTTTAGGATGCATTCCTAAATAACGTATTTGTAATACATCACCTATTTCTGCGGGAACTGTAAAACTCCCATCTGCTTTTGATAGAAATTCTTCTAAATCTCCTTTTATAGTGATACTCGCCCCTTGAATTGGGCTTATAGGTGATTTCACAATACCATTAAATGCAGCAGATATCGCAATGTTCTTATCCTTAAAAGGAATCCCCCTTTTAATTTGATCTATACTCTCTGCAATAGAAGCTTCAGATAAGTTTACATAACTTCCAGAAGTAAAACGTGCAAGGGATCGTAAGTACTCATGATTTGCTCTAGATAAACTACTTATTGTATAAAACGGAATGTCTCTTTCTCCTTGCCATTGTCCTAAAACCGCTTCTCCTTCAGAAAACAAAAGTACCGCATCGGTATTACCCGTCGTAAGAATATCATAAGACGTTGTTCCTTGATATTTTAAACCCTCTACTTCTTTTTTTAGTATAGAAATATCTTTAGTAATCGTATGCCTTTTTGTGGATATGATCTGTTCATTAAAAACGGTAAACGTCACTGTAACTTCCCCTAATTCTTCAAAGTAAGCCTCTATAAAACCCCATTCCTTTTTAAAATCTCTACGCTCTGATGATAGGGATGCATCCCAAAAAATAGTAATGTTTTTTTGTTCTGCAAATGATGAAACTGCTGGAACGTCTCCTGTTTGTGTAAGATAAATTTTACTTGATTTATTAAAGAGACCTCTTATATTATCACCTCTTAGTTCTATCATTTCGTATCCAGGCGCACTAATTCTAAGACGAGAAGCATTCCCAATAGTTTGATGATACTTACGGTAATTAAAAAGTCCGTTTGCGCTTGTTACAACACCCACACCTTGATCAGATATACCTATTTTAGCTTCTTTAATTGGGGCCTTTGTTGTCTCATCTAAGATCTTACCTCTAAAGACTGTTTGTGCTGTTAGTGTTTGTAAAAAACACATCACGATAAGCCCAACAACTAAGATATTATATTTCTTTTTCATCCATTTAAAATCTTCGTTTCACGTGTTAAAAATACATGAACATTGCAAATATGGCAAAACACATACCAAATGCATCCTAAAGATTGTTAAAAAGACCTAATTGCCCCTTGTCTGTCTTTATAAATAAGTCGGTATTTAGGGAAGGAAGTTCCCTACCTTTAAAATATAAACGTCTTCCTATTTCAAATTGTCTATGAATTTGGGCAGCATAATTTCCTTCTCCTTTCATCCGTTTACCAAATCTAGAATCATTTAATTGCCCTCCGTGACAATCGGCTATTTGGTTAAGTACCTTATCAGCTTTATCAGGTAAGACTTTCCGAATCCAATCTTCAAAAATCCCTCCAATGGCGCCATTTAATCGTACAATAGTATATCCAACACTAAGAGCTCCTCGATCTGCTATCTCTTTTAATAAGGGTAAAATCTCGTGTGTATTGCTCCCAGGAATCATAGGTCCAGCCATCACCATTACTGGGATACCCGCTTTACTTAATCGTTCTATAGATTGCAACCTTTTTTTAATCGTTGCCGTACGAGGTTCCATAAGCCGTCTCGTCTTTTCAGATAATGTAGTCACTGAAAATATAACCCTACACAAATCATCCTTAGCAAGTTCTTGTAGGATATCAATATCTCGCTCTACCAATACATTTTTAGTAATAATCCCAACAGGATGTTTATACTTTAAAAAAAGTTGTAATAACTGTCTAGTGATTTCTAATTTCTTTTCAATAGGTTGATAGCAATCCGTATTACCAGACATTACAATAGTCGCTGCTTCCCAAGAGGGACTTTGTAACTTTTTTTCTAGTAATTCGGGGGCATTTTTCTTTATCAGAATTTTTTGTTCAAAATCCAGTCCAGCGCCATATCCCCAATATTCATGGCTGTTACGGGCGTAGCAGTAAATACAACCGTGCTCGCACCCTTGATACGGATTTAAAGAATATCCCATACCTACATCTGGACTGGTTACTTTGTTTACTATGGTTTTTGGAAAGGTATGTATATACACCGTTTTGGGGTTGGTTGGTTGTTCGCTTTCGCGAAAGCAAAATTCTAAAAAATCATCACGCATCTCTTCACTTTGTTCGGAAAAGCGATTTGACACATGTATTTGAGCACCACGTCCATTAATAGATTTCTTCATGAATATGCTTTCGCGAAAGCGGAAACAACAAAATATCCACTTTCTATTTATTTTATCAAATTTGGAATTACTGCAAATTTATGGAATATTTCCATATTTTATATATAAATAGATTTATTTAACTTTAAAGAAATAAACTCACCCACATGAAACGTCGTTCTTTCCTTAAAAAATCTGCGGCTGCAAGTGCCGCATTTACTATCGTTCCTAGTTTTGTATTAGGAGGAAACCATATTCCGCCCAGTGACACTCTTTATATTGCTGCTGTTGGAGTAGGTGGACGAGGGGCAGGTGTTGTAAGAGAACTGACCCAGCATGGAAAGGTGAAATTTGTAGCCTTATGTGATGTCGATGATAAAATGGGAGCGGGTAGTTACAAATTACATCCTAAAGCAAAACAGTATCGTGATTTTAGAAAAATATATGATAACCACCTCAAGGATATAGATGCAATTATGGTGGGAACACCAGATCATACTCACGCAACAATTGCACTCCCTTTTATGCGCGAAAAAAAGCATGCATATGTAGAAAAGCCGCTCACACATAATATCTACGAGGCTCGTTTAATGGCAGAAACTGCTGCAAAGCAAGGAATTGTTACACAAATGGGAAATCAAGGAGCTTCTAGTGATGGGATTCGTATAGCACAAGAGTGGATCAATGCGGGTGTGATTGGAAAAGTACATCGTGTCGATTGCTGGACCAACCGACCGGTATGGCCACAAGGATTTAAACATATCACTCAAGGACAACCTATCCCAGACAATCTCGATTGGGACTTATGGCTAGGGCCTGCCGCTACACGTCCATATAACGAAAATTACCTCCCTTTTAAATGGCGTGGTTTCTGGGATTTTGGAACAGGAGCGATGGGAGATATGGGATGTCATATTATGGAAACCCCTTTTAAAACATTAGACTTAGGGTTTCCGTATGAAGCTGAGGCGAGTTGTACCACCATTTGGTCTGGTGATTTTGTAGAAGCCGATTATGCCGAAGCATGTCCGCCAAGTTCTATTGTACGTTTAAAGTTTGATTCTCCTACGCAAGGCGATGTTTCTTTAAACTGGTATGATGGAGGGATTATGCCTGATCTCCCCCCTGAATTAAAAGATAACGAAGCACCCGGTAATAATGGCGGCGGAAG
>CAKZKZ010000847.1 GCA_937124495.1 uncultured Dokdonia sp.
ATTTAGCCTCTCCGATTCCTAATGCAAACGGACCTCACGTAAGTGACCCTAGAAGTGGTGAAATCTTAGAAAGTGATATCAACTGGTATCATAATGTGATGTCATTACTACGTAATTGGTTCTTTATACAAACTGCTGCCATCAATCCTGATGCACAAACCTTAGAGTTTAAAGATGAAGTGATGGGACGTTTGATTCGCTTTGTATCTTCTCACGAAGTAGGACACACACTAGGTTTACCTCATAATATGGGAAGTAGTGTTGCCTACCCTGTAGACAAATTGCGTGATCCTGAGTTTACAAAAAAATATGGAACAGCCCCTTCTATCATGGATTACGCTCGTTTTAATTATATAGCACAACCAGGAGATGGAGATGTAGCACTGATGCCTAACATCGGAATCTATGATAAGTATTCAATCGAATGGGGATATAGACCTATTCTTGACAAATCTGCAGAAAACGAAAAGAAAACACTAGATAGTTGGATACTTGCACATGCTGGAGATCCTATGTATCGTTTTGGAAGACAACAACGTGGAGTCATTGATCCAAGCTCACAAACAGAAGACTTAGGAGATGATGCTGTAAAAGCAAGTACCTATGGTATTGCCAACTTAAAACGTATCGTTCCTAATCTCGCAAAGTGGACAGCAGAAGATGGAAAAAACTATGATGATCTAGAAACAATGTATGGACAAGTATTATCTCAATACAACAGATACATGGGGCATGTAACTGCTAATATTGGAGGTGTATATGAAATATACAAAACCTACGATCAAGAAGGTGCTGTATATACACATGTAGCTCCAGACAAGCAAAAAGAAGCATTGACATTCCTACATAAAGAATTGTTTGAAACGCAGCAATGGCTTATAGACGAGAGCATTTTTAACAAAGTAGAATCTGCTGGAAGCGTAGAACGTATTCGCCGTTTTCAAACACGTACATTAAACAACCTTCTTGATTTTGGAAGAGTGGCACGTATGCTAGAAAATGAAACTTTAAATGGTGACGAAGCATACAGTACTATGGATATGATGGCTGATTTACGTAATGGATTATTTAGTGAATTAAACAGCAGTAGAAAAATTGATATCTACCGTCGTAATTTACAGAGAGCGTATGTAGAACGTCTAGAAACATTAATGACTAAAGAACAAACACGTCTAACGGGTCCATTTGCTCGTTTCTCTACACGTACGAATATAGATGCAAGTCACAGTGATATCCGTGCTATTGTACGTTCAGAACTTAAAGATTTAAAACGAACATTACAAAATAACACAGGACGTATGCGAGATAAGATAAGTAGAATACATCTTATTGATTTAGTAGAACGTATTGATCTCATATTAGACCCAAAATAACAGAACAACTTCTTTATTTTATAGCAAAAGCGCTCCTCATTTGGGAGCGCTTTTTTTGTTATAATTACGTTAATTTAAAAAACCTTTTAAACCTAATCATAAAGTCAAAGTCATAGTAGTATAACAAAACATATTAAAAAGATGAAATATATTTTAACGATGCTGGTGCTATGTATGACAATGACTGCTACTGCGCAAAGAAGCTCTAACAATGGAAGAAGAGCACAATTAAACCCTGAACAACAAGCCACATTAGCTACAAAAAAAATGACGCTTGCCTTAGATCTAAATACACAACAAGCAGATAAGGTTTATAGAATACAACTAGAACAAGCTCAAAAAAGAAAAGCATTTATTGCTGAGCGTAAAAAAGAAGACCGTTCAGAATTAACCAAAGAACAACGTTTTGAACTTAAAACTAAAAAGTTAGATAATCAGATTGCTATTCAAAAGGAAATGAAATCCATCCTCACAGCAGATCAATTTGAAAAATGGCGTAAGATGAAGGGTAAACAGCATTCAAAAAGAAAAGGAAAAGGAAAAGGCAAACACCACACCCGAAGAAGGTAGATTAGATGTCGTTTGAGAAAAGGGGAGATTTTATAAAATCTCC
>CAKZKZ010000848.1 GCA_937124495.1 uncultured Dokdonia sp.
TCAGCAATTACAAGATGTAATGGATACACTTGCTAAGAAGTTGACCATTAATATTGATATTAATGAGATTGCTGAAGCACGGGTTCATGAAATAAAAACGATTCTAGATGCGCATGTAGGTGATGATAAATTACACTTTCAAGTATTTGAGCCTAAAGAAAAATTATATGTACGCATGCCTAGTAAAAAACAAAAAATAAAAATCTCACAAGAACTACTTGATGTACTTGATGAGAATGCGGTGCATTATAAGTTGAATTAGAGTTCGTTTTTTGTACTGAAATTTTACGTTGGAGTTTATGCTTTCGCGAAATCGAGCGTGCGAGATTCACGACCAAAAAGGAGAGCGTAGCGTTAAAGTGTACTAATACCCTGTTACCAATAAATTACGAGCACCACGGATGCCACATTTCTGATAGTGATTATACGCTTGTGCGGCAAGTTCTCTTATTTCGGAGTCATTCTTCTCTTGAATCCAACCATCCAGTGCCCATTTTAAGGTGTACGCCTCAGGGGCCATGAGTCCAGTGCTCCAAACTAATGGATTAGCACCCGTTTTCTTAAAATACGGACTAAAAAATTCTTTACTATAACAGGCTAATATAATGGCGTTTTTAGTAGATGAATTGTCTTTTTGAAGCTCTATATCTAATTGAAATTCCATGAGGCCATCGTGCCCTATATAGCTAACAAGATCTGCCTTTCCTCCAAAATCTAATGAGTTTCCGTTTACATCAATAGTTGTCAAAAAATCAGATGATGATGCTTTTAGGAAATCAATGGTTGTTTGCTTGATGTATTTTCCGTCATAAGCATCTGCTAGTAGGTAGGTGTCTGTAGTGACGTGCTTAAAAAGGATACGTTCTAAAATCTGAGGATTATTGGTGGGAATGGATTTTATAAAGGTCCAATCTTTACTCTTTTTAAAGTGCGTTTTCACTCCATATAAAGCACCCCAATACAAGTTGGTTTTTGGATTTTGACCATTTCCTAATGTTTTAGGTATTGGAACAATCCCTTGATTGATATTATCACAAAGGGCAACAAATATGTGTGCAGTTTTGGGTGGTGTATTTTGGGCTAGTAAACTGGTTGTGAATAAAAGTAGTAATAGATACTTTGTCATATACTGATAACGTGCATCCTTGTAGTTTGGTATCAAGGCAATATAGTTATACATTGTGCATACAATATAATATTCATATGAAAACTACCTTTACTCTTATACTTGTTCTTATCTCTTTTACAGTAGTAGGACAAAATCTAACAGCAACTCAACTTCTGGAAAAGACCATTACCTACCATGATCCGCAAGGGAATTGGGAAACATTTGCAAGCGACTTTGTCGTCATGCTAGAAACACCTGAAGGCAAAGAACGTAAAAGCACCATTACGATTAACTTACCTGAGCAGTATTTTAATGTTTCTACACAACAAGATGGAAAGACTAGCTTTCGCGAAATACGTGCCACAGACTGTCGTTTTTCAAATGAAGATACGACTACAACTGAAACTACGATTTCAGACGAAGCTTGTAAGCGTACGGTTATGTTTAAAAATTATTATACGTATTTGTATGGACTCCCTATGAAGCTTAAAGATCCGGGAACGCATATAGATCCTACAGTGACAAAGACCACTTTTAAAGGCAGGGAATACTTAGTGCTTCGTGTAACCTATGATGAAGCAGTGGGGTCAGATATCTGGCAATTCTATTTTAATCCTACGACGTATGCAATGGAGATCTATCAATTTTTTAAAGGTACTGATGAGAAAACAGGAGAGTATATTTTACTCACTGATGAGATGGAAGTAGCAGGTATTAAAATGCCAAAAGATCGCGCATGGTACTACAATAAAGATGATGGGTATTTAGGGACAGATAAATTAGTGCAAGAGTAAGCTTTTGTATTTCGACTTAGCATAAACTCTGGTATATAAAGATGACTATTACATATCCAACCACTTTTTAAAATTAGTTGTACGTTCTCTAGAGACAATGACTTGCTCTTCTTCGTTAGGGACTAACTTTAGAATAAGTCTACTGTTGAAGTAGGTGTTAATTTGTGAGACTGCTTTTACAGAAATCATAAATTTACGGTTGATTCTGAAGAAATCTATAGGGTTCAAAATGTCTTCTAGCTGATCGATGGTATACTCAATGGGAAATTGCTGATTGGTATGTGTGTGAAGACAAATAACCCCTTCGTCAGATTTGAAATAGGCAATATCTTGTACATTAAAACTATTATACTGATTGCCTACTTTTACCATAAATCGGTGTTTGTATTCTTTTTCAAACAGATTTTTAATGCGAGCAATTTTGCTTTCGTCTAGTATGGTGTCATGAGGCACGCGGGATTTTCTAAACTTATTTAATGCCTTTATGAGGTCATTTTTATCTATAGGTTTTAATAAATAATCAAGACCATTATATTTAAATCCTCGAATGGCATATTCATTATAAGCGGTAGTAAAAATAATAGATGGATGGTCTTTTAATGTGTCTAGAATATCAAAACCATACCCATCATTTAATTGGATGTCTAGAAAAATAAGATCTGGCATATCATTATTTTGAAACCAATTGACTCCATTTTCAACAGACGTGATTTGTCCAGTTATATTCATTTCTGGAGCCAACTCAGAAATTAAATTAGCAAGTCTACGAGAAGCAATAGGCTCATCTTCAATAATAACAGCATTCATAATTAGGAAATGGATAAAAAGGTTTTGGTAGTTTGATCTTTAGATAATAATGGCATGTTCACTTTAAAGAAGTTGTTTTCTTCTTTTATAATTACTTTGGTGTTTGTGTAAAAAGCATATCGCTTTTGTATATTTTTTAAACCTAAACGCGTAGATGTTTCTTCTGAAGTGCGTTTACGAAGTGTATTTTGTACAATAATATTTTCATTTCCAATAGAAAAAATGCTAATCTCTAAAGGTTTCTCTTTAGAGTAGTAATTGTGTTTTAAGGCATTTTCTATGAGCATTTGTAATGAAAGTGTAGGAATAAATAACTCCTTAGGGTTTGTAGTTACATGATTTGATATATGCAATGCACCTTCATGACGCACATTCATCATAAAGATAAAAGACTCTAGGAAATGAAGCTCTTTTTCTAATGGAACAATATCTTCTTCGCGATTGTCTAAAATATACCTGTAACACGATGCAAGACGTGTCACAAAATCTGAAGCTAGGTCGCGATCTTCATACATTAACGAAGTTAAGATGTTCAAGCTATTGAATAAAAAATGAGGACTGATTTGACTTTTTAAAGAAGCATATTGAGAAGCAATGAGTTCCTTTTGAAGCGCCTGCATTTTTTCTTCGATATGTTTTTTTTGATTTAAAGAGAAATAAAAAAGGTTAGAAGTGCCTACTGCAAATGTGAGTAAAAGTGCTCTAAAAAAATCTACTCTAAAACGTAAAGGTCTCTCTTCAGGTAAAATATTACACAGTTCATAAAGATGAAAATTGATGATATAATACGTTACTGTTATAAACGGAATAGCTATAACCAAATTAATTCCTAAGATGCGTATGCTATCTTTAAAATAAATAGTGCCGCTTTGTTGTTGGTGACGTCGTATTAGCCAGTCACTTGCTTCCCAAATGACCATAAATAAAAAGAAAGCTGATAAATAATAAACGAGCGATTTAGGCTCAAACCCTTCATTATTATTACTCGAATGATCTATTGTCAACTTGACAAGTAGGTACACTATCGTAATGACAATGACTCTAAATCCAAACTTCTTACTATTAAAATGTATAAATAGACCTTTCATGATCTTGTAAATATAAGTTTTATAGATAGCCTCTCTTCTATTGAAACAGATGAGTTGTCGTTTTATTCCTTGAACTGTGATACTTTTTATATGAATTGAAAAACAATCTATAGGGACTAAATAATTTATTCCAGAAGGATTTATAACAGTAGGATAGATGTATTGACAGTTAAACTTTTTGTGCTAGTAATGCTTTCGCGAAAGCTTCAGTTTTATGGTATCAAAAACAAAATCATGAAAAATCTAATAGGAGTCATTCTAGTATTATTTACAAGTGTACTTACTGCTCAGAATGGTGTAATTAAAGGAAGCGTAATAGATAAGCAATCAGAGATACCATTGATGGGGGCAACTGTAGAGCTTTTGGATTCTAATCCACTAGTAGGAGTCATTACTGACGAAAATGGTAAATTTCGAATAGAGAATGTCCCTCTAGGGAGGCAAAGCATTCGTGTTACCTATTTAGGATTTGAATCTATTACGATTCCTAATATTGTAGTAACAGCGGGTAAAGATGCGGTGGTTGATGTCAACTTAGTGGAGGCTTTTGGACAATTGGATGAAGTTATCATCAGTTCTGGCACCAATAAAGAAAGAGCCGTAAATAAACTAGCGACGATTTCGTCACGTCAGTTTAGTGTCGATGAAGTGACTCGGTTTTCAGGTGGGAGAAGTGATGTGGGGAGGCTTGCTGCTAACTTTGCAGGAGTGTCTGCGCCAGACGATAGTCGTAATGATATTGTAGTTCGTGGTAACTCTCCCGCGGGCTTACTGTGGAGGCTAGAAGGCACCCCAATACCAAGTCCAAATCACTTTTCGACAGCAGGAACTACAGGAGGTCCCGTTTCGGCTTTGAATCCTAATATGCTTAAAAATTCAGATTTCTTAACATCAGCGTTTCCTGCGGAATATGGAAATGCATTAGGAGGTGTTTTTGATTTAGGATTTAGGAAAGGAAATACAGACGATTACGAGTACTCTTTACAAGTAGGTGTTTTTTCTGGAGTCGAAGCCAATATAGAAGGGCCTTTAGGAAATAATGGAGGGTCTTTTCTAGTGGCAGGGCGTTATTCATTAGTAGGAGTCTTAGGTCAAGGAGCTGGCGGAACAAGTGCTACTCCTAATTATGGAGATCTATCTATGAATATTGATTTTGGAAGAGGGAAAGCAGGAAACTTCTCAATATTTGGAATTTTTGGAACCTCAAATATTGATTTCTTGGGAGATGATATAGATGAAGATGATTTATTTGCAGCTACCGATGAAGATACTTTTGTAGATTCTGGTTTTGGAGTTGTAGGACTTAAACACCGTATTAATCTTAGTGATACATCCTATCTTAAAACAATTGTATCTAGTTCTTTATCTACAAATCAATTTGAAGTAAATCGATTCTTTGATCAAGATACACCGCAAGAACGCTCTTTACTTTATACGCAAGCTGATAATACTGAGGTACGAATGAGTATCTCTAGTTTATTTAATACAAAACTGAATAATAAATCAACGTTAAGAGCAGGTTTTGTATATGAAAATATAAGTTTTGATACATTAGAGAGAGATCGTGGTATGCAATCTGATTTAGATGGAGACGGAGATCCAGATATATTCACATTTAGTGATATAGATGAAAGTCTAGGGATATTTCAACCGTATGTTTCGGGGCAATATAGACTCACTGAAAAATTTACGTTAAACGGTGGGCTTCATGCCCAGTATAGTACATTGAGTGAGCAGTTTGTAGTAGAGCCTAGGGCTGCCATAAACTATGCGATAGCTCCAAAACATAGGATCAATATAGGGTATGGATTGCATCATCAGTTGCAACCATTACCGACGTTATTTCTTAATGAAGAAGTCAATGGCGAATTAGTGCAAACCAATAAAGAGTTAAATTTCACGCAAAGCAATCACTTTGTAGTTGGGTATGATGTAAGGCTTGCAAAAAGTTGGAGAGGTAAGTTAGAAGTGTACTATCAATCGATAAGTAATGCAGCGGTAGAGGCTTTTCCTTCTAGTTATTCTTCGCTTACAGAAGGAGCAGATTTTGGCTTTGATAATGATCGTGTATCGTTAGTTAACAAAGGCACTGGTTTTAATCAAGGTGTTGAGATAACTATAGAGAAGTTTTTTGATAAAGGATTTTATGGACTACTAACTTCTTCTTTCTTTGAGAGTACGTATGAAGGTAGTGATGGTATAGAGCGTAATACCCCTTTTAATAATGGATATGTAATTAATTTTTTAGCTGGAAAAGAATTCAAATTAGGAACTACGGGCCGTAATACATGGTTTGTGGATACCAAAGTGACTACTTCAGGAGGACGTTATTTTACACCTGCAAACCTTGAAGCGTCTCAAGTAGCTGGTTTTGAAATATTACAAGAAGATCTTGCCTTTAGTGTTCAGAGTGATGCGTATTTTAGATGGGATGTGAAATTTGGTGTGAAGTTGAATAGCGCAAAAAAGAAACAATCACATCAGTTTTTTGTTGATTTGCAGAATGTTACAAATAACAGTAATTTGTTTCAACAACGTTATAACCGAGTTACAAATAGAGTAGATGAAGTAGATCAAATTGGATTCTTTCCAGATGTCGGATACCGTTTTCAATTTTAAAAGTATGTTTTACTGAGTATGCTTTCGCGAAATCGAGCTTGTGAGATTCACGACCAAAGGGAGAGCGCGGCGTTAAAGCGTACTCAGTAGTTTTATTTTCTGAAAGATGAAATTCATATATTTAGCTTCTACTAAAAAGATAAATGCTATGGTGAAAAAAATTACTTTTATCACAACTTTGTTGTGTAGTGTGTTTGCAAGTGCGCAAATTATTGTTGATGTTCCTTATGTTCTTTCTATAGATCAGTTGAAAGACTGGACACAAGATGGAGATACAGCAGATCCTCTCCTAATTGCTACAGAGCCTCTTTTGGAGCGCTTTGTAAACACAGATACACAATTTAATGCTGATTTACCTAATGATATGGAAATTGCTTATTTACCAGATGGAATGGGCAATTTTGGAAATTATGGAGAAGAGCAATCACAGTTTAATCTTTATAATTTCACCAATTGGTCTTATATAGATAAGTTGGTTTGGTTTGGGGGAACTGCAAGTCAAAATGTACAATTGCCTTCTGCTCCATGGGTGAATACAGCACACCGTAATGGTGTTGAAGTTTTTGCAAATGTTTTTTTTGCACCTAATCAGTTTGGAGGTAGTACGGCTACATTAAATGATTTTTTAGAGCAAGATGGAGATGATAATTTTATAGCGGTACCTATTATGGTAGAAATCATGGAATATTATGGATTTGATGGCTGGTTTATCAATCAAGAAACTAACACAAATTCTACAACAGCTGGGCTTATGCAAGATTTTCTTAAAGATCTTACAACAGCAGTTGAAGCAGCAGGTAAAGAGGTAATGTGGTATGATGCGATGCTTTTAAGTGGTAGTGTGATTTGGCAAAATAGACTTAGTACAAGTAATAGCGTTTTTGTGCAAAACGATACAGATGGTGATACGTCTAATGGATTTGAGGACCGTATAAGTAGTAATATATTTATTAATTTTTTCTGGAACTCTATGGCATTTCCAAATGCATCAAGAACGAGAGCAAATGCAATAGGAAGATCTTCTTTTGAAGTCTTTACGGGTGTAGATGTTTGGCCTGGAAGAAATCAAGCGCGTTTTCAAACGGGGGGTAATAACTGGATGTCGCTTATGCATGATAACCCTACCTCTCCTATTACTTCTTTTGGTGTATTTGCTCCTAGCTGCGTGTATAACAATGCAGAGTACTCTAATTTTAATAATGATCCCAATGATTATGAGAACTTTTATAGTGAAGAACGACACATGTTTGCCGGAGCAGATCGTAATCCAAGAACTGTAGATGCTTCAGGATTTCGAGGATTCTCCAATTGGATTCCAGCAGCTTCGACCATTACAGAAATTCCATTTGAAACCAATTTTAATACAGGACATGGTCTTAATAGATTTGAAGATGGGGCTCTTTTAAATAGTAACCCTTGGCATAATATGAATGAACAAGATATGCTGCCTACCTGGCAATTTGCCTTTTCGGAAAATGGATTGTTAACAGCATCTTGGGATTTTGATAATGCTTATAATGGAGGTAGTTCTTTGCATATAGAAGGAAGTTTAAACGCTGGAGCACCTGTCGATTTAGTGTTGTATAAAACTGCATTGACAATTACAGGAGATACAAAGATTGATATTATTTATGATCAAATAGTAAATGATGGAGCAAGCTTAATTGTAAGAGTGTCTTTTACAGATACCTCTATAGATGATGCGCAATTTTTTGTAAATGTAGCAGATGATACTGGGTGGTCGGGAGTAACTTTCTTTTTGGATGAATTTGTAGGAGAGGAGATAGATACGATTGGGCTTGAGTTTCTCTCTGCAGAAGGAACAACAGATTATAATATCAATGTAGGAAATATAAAAGTTCACGAAGGAGATCCACTTACGCTCTCTACAGAAGAGATTACTCAGAATACGAATGAAGTTAATGTATATTATAATCTAAACGATGATAGTACTGTTCGTTTAAATATCAATTGGCCAACTTCTCAAGACCTATCGTATACGTTATATAGCACAGATGGGAAGTTAGTAGCTCAAAATACAATAACAAAACCTGAGCAGTCTAATTATACGTTACCTACAGGCAGTATAGCTTCAGGAGTATATCTATTGACAATAAGTGATGGAAAAATGCAAGTTGTTAAGACGATAAGTATTAAATAAATTACCATATTGTTCATGTAAAAAGCCTTTTTTGGATATCTAAAAAAGGCTTTTTATATGAATTAATTTTTAAGTGAAAGACTCTTATAATTTTGTGTATTAAGATACTCTTGATGTAACGTGGTGACATAGTCTATAATTTTATCAATACTTCTGTATTCAGGATTGAGAGCGTCTTGATGGCCTATGTCAGCTATAGTAAGTGCAATATACCAACTGCCAGTTCTGCTGGTATATGTATCGTCTAGAATAGGTCCAGAATCGTTAGCAGCTAAAGTTGCATCAATGGCAATAGGGAGTAAATTTATAGTCTGTGTGGTTTTCTCAGTTTCGTAAAAAGATAAAAAGTAACGCCTGTTATCCACCATAATAGGGATGTTGTTTCCTGGGTCTTCTGGATCTAGCTTGAACTTAGCGTTGATATAATAGTAAAATTCATTAGCATCTTTGGGGTCTGTAAAAACAAATGCGTGTTGCTTGGGAAGTGAACGTTTAAACTTTTTTGGTTTGTAAACTTTGCCTTCTTCAAGATTAGGGGCTATTTGTAAGGGAATGCAAGAGTAACAGATAGATAGAATAAGAATGTAGGATAGTCTTTTCATCAGAGTAGTTTTTGTGTGATGTTAAATATCAAAAACTATACCACTCAAAAATATCAGTTTTACTAGAGGCTAAAGTTATTTTTAGAGCAATAAAAAACCCTTTTCAATATTGAAAAGGGTTTTTTATATAAGGAAAAAACAATACTTATGCTTCAAACGGTACGATTGAAACGTATGATTTATTATCTTTCTTTTTAGTGAATTTTACAACACCATCCACTCTTGCGTGAAGTGTGTGATCTTTTCCACCGTATACATTCTCACCTGGGTGATGTGTATTTCCTCTTTGACGTACGAGTATGTTCCCTGCAATTGCAGCTTGGCCACCAAAAATCTTAACACCTAAGCGCTTTGATTGTGATTCACGACCGTTTTTAGAACTACCAACTCCTTTTTTATGAGCCATCTTGTTTCGGTTTTTTATCCTGATGCATACCAGGATTAATTATACTTATAGTGTGTATCGCTTATGCTTTACCACCGTCTAATTCGTCTTGCCATTTTTTAAGGGCATCCCACTCACCTGCGGCAGCCATTTCAGCTTGCTTTGGCCATGTGTCTGTAACGTGGTTTCCACGTACATCAGCTATGATTTCAGAAATCTTAGCGGCATCCGTTTTTGCTAACTCAGCAAACGTTGCAATTCCAGCGTCTGTTAATGTTTGAGCAATTTTTGGTCCAATACCTTCGATTTTCTTAAGATCATCCCCTTTTGCAGCAGCTTTCTTTGCTGGTGCTTTTTTAGCTTCGGCTTTAGGAGCAGCTTCTTTTACAGGAGCGGCAGCTTTAGGTTCAGCTTTTTTTGCTGGAGCAGCTTTCTTAGCTCCAGAAGCAGTGATGCTTTCAATTACGATTTCAGTAAGAGACTGGCGGTGTCCGTTTTTAACACGGTATCCTTTACGTCTTTTCTTTTTGAAAACGATTACTTTGTCACCTTTAAGGTGCTTAATGACTTTGGCTCCTACTTGAGCTCCGTCTATAGCCGGGGCGCCGATCGTTACTTTGTCACCGTCACCGATTAGAAGAACATTGTCAAAAGACACTTGCTTTCCTTCTTCGGTAGTTAGGCGGTGTACAAAGACTTTCTGGTCTTTTGCAACTTTAAATTGCTGCCCTGCTATCTCTACAATTGCGTACATAGCGATTAATTAATGATTAAAATTAACTCAATCTTTCGATTTAAGCGGGTGCAAATATACCACTAATCTATTAATTTACAATAGCTGTAAATGCTTTTTTATATCGCTTTTGTACTTTGGTAAGTTTAAGATAAACTCCAATAGGAAATAAGAACCTATAGTATAGGTTCTATATATCAAAATAAGAATCGCTTTTTTAGATTTATTGCACAGTTGCAGCTTCTCGTAAATAGCGTCTAAAAGGAATCATTTCTAAATACACTTCAGTACAAAATTCTTGATAATTAGGATCTAGTATTTGCTTTCGCGAAAGCGTCATCTCCACTGCAAATGTTTTGCGTCTTAATAATTCAATATGTGGATGGTCTTTTGGAAAACCTTTGGGAGCTGTTTTTAAGGGGTCGTCATGATAAAGACCGCCAAACATGTTTTTAAAAGAAGGTTTCTCAATAATAGCGATGAGTTCTTCTCCATTATAATCAATGGCATCACGGATACTACGTAGTATTGATTTTTCTGGACGCCAGAAACCTCCTGCTAGTAAGCATTGTTTAAGACCTACTTCAATGTAAAAGTCTCCTTGTTTAGTCAGTTGATCAAGACCCGCACCAAAATGATCTTTATAAATAGGTTTATGAGGGGCAAACATTAAATTATTATTAATCCGATTAATGCTTTTTTTTCCAGGTGTGTCAAAATAATCAGGATCTACAGTCGCAAGTTTGCTATTGAGTGTATCTAACCAGCTTACAAAAAAAGAACGCACCGCTTGATATTCTTTACGGTTGAGATCCATCCATTCTTTTGTATTGTTTTGTTGTAAACGATCTAAGAAATCGAATAATTCAGGAAACCCCATGAGGTGTTTTTAAGTATTTAAGTTTTTGATTTGACTTTTTAATTCTTGCATTGATGCTTGTAGTTCTCGTAATAAAGTATGTTCAGAACCAGCATCTATATTAAAAGTAAGCTTACTATTGACTTGCCAGATTTCTTGAATATCACTTACAGATACTTCATATGGTACGTATTCTTCATTAAGAGAGACTAGTACTACTTTTGATGAGTCAGGAAGTTTTTGTAATTTTTTCACTACTACAGCATCTTGCATTACCACAACATATACTTTATTGTCACTGGCGTAGTCAAGGCTCTCTACGCCTTTAGCAAGCACCCAGTCATCTGGTCTGAAATTGGGAAGCATACTATCACCTTCTACTTGAAAACCACGATAGCTTGCATTACGGTATTGAGGTAATGGAAGATCAAATGCGGGAAGTTTTTGATACCATTCTACATCTTGAATGTTATTTGGATAGCCAGCAGCAGCTTTTTGATTCACTAAGATCATATTCTCTTGATCTTCCTTATCTACAATGACTACTTTTGGACTAATATCTCCAGTATCTGTATTCAAGTGCTTTTGATTACTATATCCAAATAACCATAAGGGATTCACATGAAATAGGCGCAATAATTCTGTGACAACCCGTCCAGAAAGCTTTGTGCGACCACGTTCTATATCTGCTGTAGAATGTTTAATTCCTAATTGCTCTGCAAATTCAGACTGTGTAAAATCGTGATCTTCTCGTATCTCTTTAAAACGACGTATTTCTGAAGGTAATTCGTTTGTTCCCATTTGGTGAATATAAGAAATTTAGGAATATTTCCTAGCTATTTATTGGGAATATTTCCATTATTTATTTATATGCCGTGATCCATGTATGGAGGTATAGACGTATATAGAACATAACTTGAATGCTAAATGTGTTTTTTAAGGGGGTATTTGTGTATTTCATCGGTAAAAACAAAACATTCATCCTAATTAAGGATTTTGTTAGGATATATATGTTAATTTTGGCAGTCACTAACTATCAAAAATTATAAATAGTATGAAACGAATTATTTTAAGTATTGCAGCTGTAGCATTGGTTCTTAACATTGCTTCTTGTAGAGAGGTAAAAGAAAATGCAGAAGAAGCAGGAAATGCTGTTGAAAATGCAGCAAACGCTGCTGGTGAAGCTGCTGGAGATGCTGTTGATGCAGCAGGAAATGCAGTTGAAGAAGCGACAAACGCAGCTGGAGAAGCTGTTGATGCAGCAGGAAATGCTGTTGAGGATGCAACAAATGCAGCAGGTGAAGCGATTGATGGTGTAAAAGAAAAAGCTGGTGAAGCTATGGATAAAGCAGAAGGAGCAGTAAATGATGCTAAAGACGCTGCAGGAAATGCTGTCGATGGTGTGAAAGACGCTGCTAAAGATGCAAAAGCTGCCGTAAAAGACGGAGCTGCAAAGGTTAAAAATATTGGAAATCACTAGTATTTGTAAGTATATAGAAAGGTAAAAGCCCGGCAATGCCGGGCTTTTCTTTTATATGATATGTAAGATAGATTTTCTATTCAGGAAGTGTAGCGCCACTTGCTGTGACGTTACGGTCTATTTTACGCATTAACCCTTGTAATACTTTTCCTGGTCCTACTTCTATAAAGTTGGTGGCTCCATCTGCAATCATCTGTTGCATACTTTGTGTCCATTTTACAGGTGCTGTAAGTTGCGCCATTAGATTTTCTTTAATCACTTTTGGATCCGTAATCGCAGTGGTCGATACGTTTTGATAGATAGGACATGAAGGCGTGTTAAATGTCGTATTTTCAATAGCAGCAGCAAGTTCTTCACGAGCAGGCTCCATCAATGGTGAGTGAAAAGCTCCTCCCACTGGAAGTACCAAAGCACGTCTTGCTCCTTTTTCTTTTAACGTTTCACAAGCAGCTTCAATGGCAGGGATATCTCCCGAAATAACCAATTGCCCTGGACAGTTATAATTTGCCGCAACAACAATACCTTTTGCCGCAGCGCATACTTCTTCTACAACTTGATCTTCAAGCCCTAAAACGGCAGCCATGGTCGAAGGTTGTAATTCACATGCTTTTTGCATGGCAAGTGCACGTTGTGATACCAATCGTAATCCATCTTCAAAGTTTAAAGTACCATTGGCAACCAGCGCACTTAGTTCTCCTAAAGAATGTCCCGCAACCATATCTGGCTGAAAAGTGTCACCTAGAACTTTACTTAAAATAACAGAATGCAAAAAAATAGCAGGTTGTGTTACTTTGGTTTGTTTCAGGTCTTCAGCTTCTCCTTCAAACATGATATCTGTAATAGGGAAACCTAAAATATCGTTTGCTTGATTAAAATACTCTTGTGCGAGTGCAGAAGCTTCAAATAAATCCAATCCCATTCCTGAGAATTGAGCTCCTTGTCCCGGAAAAATATATGCATTCATATACAATCAGTTTGTTTAGTTGTGATTGCAAAAATACAGAAAGTTTTGTGTTGTCTATAAAAAGATGCAAGACTAAAGGGAATCAGGAATCAAGACGTTGGAATTGAATTCGAATTCGAACTCGAAATTGAAAAAAGAAATGAGAGTAGAGAAAAGAGAGGTTACAATCCTATTTCTTTTATGTTGTATATGCTTTTGCAAAAGTAAAGAAGAAAAGATACCTCATGTTTTTTAGTCTTGTTTCTTGATCCCAGAAGCGTAGCGATCTTGTTTCTTTTTTAATCGCAGGGCGATAGCCGAGGATTTAATTCCCCGATGCTTGCATCGTTTTTGTTTTTGGACTTGACACCTCGTATGCTTGCATCGAGCTTGTTCATTTGTATACGCTTTCGCGAAAGCATACAAAGAAAGCATAGAGAATACTTTTAAGTCGTGAGTCTCTGAGTGTATATAGGTTAAGAGAAAAATATATCAAAACCTAATTTGAAATAGAGTATTGTTCTATTTTTAGCTTGAATTAGAGTAGTATTCTATTTTGAGATTTTAAATTCAAAAAACAAATCTTAAAAAGTTTTAATTTCTAAACTGCCCGCTTCCCGCACCCAGCATCAAATAGAGTATAGCGATCTTTTTTATTTTTAGTCCTGAGTCTTGAGTCCTGAGTCCTGATTCTTGAAGCGCAGCGATCTTGTCTCTTGATTCTAGGAGCGAAGCGACCTTGTTTGTTTTTAAACCATTTCCAACAAAGTAGTGCTATCCATCACTTCTGCAAATTCTTTGTGAAGACTCGCAAGGGCAGTTTCATGAATCATTTCTGAAGGAAAGGTTTGTCCATTGAGTCCTTTTCTGTCAAACGTAGCGGTGGCATCAGAAATAAGCAATACATCAAACCCTAGGTTCCCCGCCATTCGGGTGGTGGTCGAGATGCAATGATTGGTGGTTAAGCCGACAATGACTAGTTTGTTGATGTTTTGTGCGTCGAGACGTTCTTTGAGATCGGTTCCTATAAATCCACTATTGACATGTTTAATAATCAATGGTTCTTCATTTTTGGGCTTCAAAGCATCTAGCATTTCAAACCCAGGATGCGATTCGTGTAACAAGGAATTTGGGTCTTGCGAACTATGAATGATATGAAAAATAGGAAGCTTTAAAGATCTCCAAGTTTCCAATAACTGTAATGCTTTTTCTTCGGCATCTCTATTGTTTCTGTTGCCTCCCCAATGCGCTTCTTCAGAAAATCCTTTTTGAAGATCTATCAAAAGTAAGGCGGTGTTTTGATCTCTTAATTTCATAGCAATCCTATTATTGTAAATAAGAGTTCAACATCCAAAGTGTTTTTTCTGTTTGAGAGATATAATCACTCATTAAAGCGACAGTCCCTTCATCGTCTGCTTCGGCAGCAAGGGCTAAAATTTGTCTTTCTTTTAAGATAATTGTCGAGAAGTTTTTAACCACAATTTGTACACCTTCAATACCATTAGTAATTCCTTTTTCTTCTTTAATATCCGAATGGTTTACATAGGCCGTAAACGTATGTAAAGGTTCTCCTTCTAGCGTAAGGATACGTTCTGCAATTTCATCTATTTTAATCACAGCATCATCATAAAATTCTTCAAATTTTAAGTGTAATTCAAAAAATTCACGCCCTTTAATATTCCAATGAAATCCTCGTAAGTTTTGATAAAATACTTGGTAATCTGCAAGTAATTGATTGAGTTCATTAGTAAGTATTATGGCTTTGTCTTGGTCTATACCGATTAGATTTTTCATGGTGTCTATTTTAGTAGTTTGTTAGTCGTATTAAAGGTAGTTTCTTTCGTTAATTCTTAATCCTTTTATTTCTTCCTCCAGGTCTCATACGTAAATCCAAACTTGTGTCGATCATCAATATCATGAAAAACGCTTTCCTGCAATTCCCATACATCAGAGTTGAATTCTGGAAAAAAGGCATCAGCTTCAAACTCACCATGTACACGCGTAAGTTCAATATGTGTAGCAAAGTCTAATCCAATGGTATAAATCTCACCGCCACCTATAATATATGCGTTTGAGTCATCTTTCGCGAAAGCGAGCGCATCTTCCATAGAATGTACGACAATAGCACCTTCGGCTTTGTAATCTTTGTTACGTGTAATCACCAAATGCGTGCGATTAGGTAGTGGTTTTGGAAACGATTCCCACGTCTTACGCCCCATAATAATATGATGTCCAGTCGTGAGGGTTTTAAAACGTTTAAAATCATCGGGTAAGTGCCATACAAGGTCATTGTCTTTTCCTAAGGCGTTGTTTTCTGCCGCGGCAGCGATCATTGTTATCATAGGGGAGAATCGGGATCTATCGTTACTGTTGTTTCTGAGGTGGGGTTGATGCTTTTTTTTCCGGTAATGGATGTTCTATAGCCACTTTTTCTTCTAACTCAGCAATTCTATGTTGTTGTTTTTTTACTAAAGCATTGATCTGTTCTTCTTCCCAATCCTTGCCCATAAAACGATTCATAACAAATACATTCATGACGTGGATTAAAAAGAAAAAGGTCCATAATAAGATCGCCCACATAAACCAGTCATATCCGAAAAGGGTGATTTCTTTTCCGATGCCTAATACGGGATTGATAATAATCATTAAAACAGCACCTACCAAGAAAAGTACGAAGTGGCGATACAGTTTCTTTTTTTGGCGGATCCGAGCCTGCGCATTTTCGATTAATGCACGTTGTTCCGGATCAATTGCAGGCGGTGTTTTCTTTGAGCATAGTCCCCTTTGTACGATCTTTATATGATCTTATAACATTACTGTTTTTTACGCATACCTTCAACTTATGAGCATCTATAAAAAAT
>CAKZKZ010000849.1 GCA_937124495.1 uncultured Dokdonia sp.
GATGTAAGTTTTGATCTAGATGGTGTGATCACTACTGAAACTTTTTCAGGAACGATTACTTCAGGATCTACAGAGACCTATACATTTACGCAAACTATAGATTTGTCTTCTTTTCAAGAATATGTGCTTTGTGCATCAACAAATTTACCAAATGATGGAGACGCATCAAATGATACTACTTGTGAGACGATACAGAATAATGTTTGTCAGCCTACATCTAACTGTGCTGGGTTTGATGATGGTGTAACACAATTTGCAATAGCAGATCAAGATATCGCAACTAACTGTGGAGATTCTCCAGCAGGATATAGTGATGATACTGATATTGTATTTAACTTTGTTTTAAATGATAATCCATTTGAAGGAGTATTACAAATGGGATTTGCTGATTCTGTATTTGCATTATGGATTGATTTTAATGATAATGGTATTTTTGAAGCAGATGAATTAATCGCTAATGAAGATGTAGCAGCAGCAAATACTGATTTTGCATTTACAGTTGATTTTGAAACTATTCCTACAGTGACAACAGGTTCTCATAGAATGAGACTTAGAGGAGAAGATGAAAGTACAGCAGGTGATGTGTTAGATCCTTGTGGTGACTTACAATTTGGTAGAACTAATGATTATACAGCAAACATTACTGGTTCTTTAAGTGCAGAAGAGCAAGCTATCCAAGATGGAGGTTTGGTTGTGAGTACATTAGGAAATAATCGTTTTGATGTAGATTTAACAACTACTTTTGATGGCCCAATATTTATGGCAGTATATAATATGCTTGGACAACAACTTACGTATAAGCAAATATCTAAAAGAAATAATGGACACGGAATTACATTAGATTTGAATTCTATGGCATCTGGAGTATACATATTACGTCTTGGAAGTAGAAACCCAGAAGGGTTTAAAACTGCAAAGGTAATTGTAAAGTAAACGAAAGTTTTTATAATGAAAAAGGCGAGCATTGCTCGCCTTTTTTTATTCTATTTTTTCAAATTTAAATCATAGATACCTTGAAGGTAAAAACTAAAATATATAGTGTGTTATTCTATTTTCAATTTTTTTATGCTTTTCGCGAAAGCAAAGCCATATAAAACCCATCATATCCAGTTTTTGCAGGACTTATTGTTTTGTCCTTCACAAGAGAGAAATGAGTACCTTCTTCGGTAGCTAAAAAAGATTTGATTTGTTCTTGATTTTCTTGAGGTAGGATTGAGCAAGTAGCATATACCATTTTTCCTCCTGGTTTTACAATCTTACTATAGGATTGTAAAAGTTCTGCTTGACGATCAACTACTTTCTGGACAAAATCAGGTTGTAATTTCCATTTAAGATCCGGACTTCTCTTGATCGTACCTAATCCTGTACAAGGAGCATCTATTAAAACTCTATCCGCTTTACCAAATAACTTTTTAAACACTTTGTTGCTATCTATGACGCGTGGCTCTATATTATGAGCTCCTGCACGCTTGGCTCGTCTTTTAAGTTCTTTAAGCTTGCCTTCATAGATATCCATCGCAATGATTTGCCCTTTGTTCTCCATTAGCGCTGCTAGGTGTAGTGTTTTCCCTCCTGCACCAGCACAAGTATCTACAACTCGCATTCCTGGTTGTACATCCAAGAAACGAGCAACACGCTGAGAAGAGGCGTCTTGTACTTCAAAAAAACCATTTTTAAATGCTTCTGAAGTAAACACGTTTTTACGAACTACAAGTTGTACTGCATCTGGATATTCTTCTACAAGTAAAGTGTCAATATCTTGATCGGCAAGAACATTACGTAGATTTTTTGGAGTTGTTTTGAGGCTATTGGCTCTTAAAACGACAGGAGCTTGTGTATTCAATGCAGCAAGTTCTTTGTCCCATTGTTTGCCTAATGCTTCTTCTCCTAAAGCATCCATCCAATCTGGAATAGATTCTCTGTATTTTCTGATTTTTGATAACTCATCAAAGCGTCCTTTAATACGTCTAGAAGGAACAGGCTCTATTTGTTTCCAATCTGGAATTTCTATGCCTCTTAAGGTTGCCCACACGGCAAAAAGCCTAAAAAGGTTAGGTCTTGAGTAAGGAGCTTTTGTTTCAGCAATTTCTGAATATAATCGTTTCCAACGAACGATGTCATATACGGTTTCTGCTATAAACCCGCGGTCACGAGCACCCCAGCGTTTATCAAATTTAAGTACCTGTCTTAAAACTTTGTCTGCTTGTTTTTCCTCATTAAATATAAGGTTTAAAGCGTCTACGGCTGCAAAAACAAGATTACGATGTAATTTCATAATTTCTATTATGGCGCAAAGGTATTGCTTCTTGTATTAATAGTTCTATTTTTGATAAAATTTAAACCATGCGAATCGTCATTTTTATATTCTTTATTGTTTTTTTTTCTTGTGCTAAAAAGGAGAAAACAATTGTTTTTACTCCTATTTCTAATGTAGTTATAGATGTAATTTACTCAGATTCTACGAGTATAAGAGCTGTTGAGGTATCTGATAAAGAAGTCCTTTTTGCAGGAAGTAAAGGAATGTATGGCCATTTTGAAATTAATACAGATACAATTTCTGAAAATGCCAACGTAATTTCTTCTTATTTTAAATCTAAAAATAGCGGTGTTATAGACTTCCTAGATAAAAAACCAGCATTTAGATCCTTAGCTAATACAACTGATGCGTTTTTTATTCTTAGTATAGATAATCCAGCATTATTATATAGAATTCATAAAGTAACTGGTAAGATTGATTTAGTATATATAGAGCAAGTAGAAGGTGTTTTTTATGATGCTATGACTTTTTGGAATGATACAGAAGGTATTGCTATGGGAGATCCAGTAGATGGGTGTCTATCTATTATTATTACAAGAGATGGGGGAGAAACTTGGGAAAAGAAAGATTGTGCCTCTATTCCTGCAACTGCTACTGGAGAAGCAGCTTTTGCAGCAAGTGATACAAACATTAAAGTAATTGGTGATCATGCTTGGATTGTTACTGGAGGTCTGAAGTCTCGTATTTTATATAGTGCAGATAAAGGGAAAGCTTGGGAGTTATTTGATACTCCTATACATCAAGGGACAGAAACGTCTGGAGCCTATAGTATGGACTTTTATGATGCCAATCAAGGTATTATATATGGCGGCGATTATACAAAACCCGAATTAGCTACTTCTAATATAGCGACTACTATAGATGGTGGTAAAACGTGGCAGACAACTACAGAAAATGCAAATCAAGGCTATAAGAGTTGTGTACAGTACATACCTAATACTAACGGAAAAGAACTTATTGCTTTAGGATTTACTGGAATTTCTTATTCTCAAGATGGGGGAGACCATTGGAAAGAAATTTCTAAAGAATCACTCCTAAGCTTCCGTTTTTTAAATGATAGTGTTGGGTATGCTGGAGGGAAAAATAAGTTGGTAAGACTTACTTTTCATCGTTAGAAATCTATTTATCTTTTGGGAAATTACTTTTTAGATTTCTTGTATAGGAAATCTCTACATTTTAGTGGATGAATATAAAATGTTAGGAGTAGTAGGTTAAGTAAGGTGCGTTTATTAAAACTCCCAACAGTGATCTTTACATTTTTAGTTTACTGTAATATTGTCTGACCACAAGCAGAAGAGCAATTGTCTTTGGTGTGACAATGATGATCTAAAGTACCACCCGGAAGACAAGTTGCTGGATCATCAGTACCTCTGTGTCCTGCGTAAATTAAATTCAGATTTAATTTACTGATAATTAGCTTATTTAATTTTAAATTTTGTAATGAATTTTTCATAATAGTGATTGTTAAAATAAAACATTTACTATATTAAAGGTACTTAAAAGGGATCAATGTTTTAGTCATTATTAAATAATGAGTATTATTTTGTAGTAATTTAATTGAGTGAAATTTTACAAAAGTCCTCTTTAAGAATATTAGGTTATGAGAAAAAAGAAATATGATATAGTCAATTAAACTTACCTTCCGCCGTTAGAACGTTTACCAAAATTAGCTCTTCTTTCTTTCATTTTTTGTAAAAGACTACGTTTAAAATCTTCTTCAGCTTTTAAGAGTTTGAGAATTTTTTTGGAGGATACGACACTTTTAAGCTCTAGTATTAAGCGTTCTTTTATATCTAATTTGTCTTGAGCTGTCTTAGATAATGTGTTTAATGCTGTTTGACCTTCTTTTTCTGATAGTTGATCAAAACGATTTTTAAGATCACCTAATAGTTTGCGCTCTTGTCGTCTTAATGTTTCCATTCCATCTTCATAAGAATTGTAGATAGGCCAGAACTGTTGCGCTTCTTTTACAGAAAGATTAAGTTGCTCTGTAATAAATGCAATCTTTAAAGACTTGATTTGTTCTCTATTGGGTCTTTGTGCTATGGCTAGTGTTGAAAATACTAACGTCAGGATAAGAATTATTTTTTTCATGGTATTATTGGATCATGAGATCATATTGATCTGTTGTTATATCGAGATATTCTAATACCTCTGTGTCTTCTAGTTGTATGGTATTTGATAAATTATCAAGCTCTTCGTCTGTCAGTAATTCACCTAGATCATACGCTGATAAAAAACTATGTTCAGTTTCTAAGTATGTAGCTATCGTATCATTCTCTAAAGAATCAAAAGTAGTTACAGGACTAAATGGATTTACAATAAATAGTAATAATAGAATAGCAGCAACACTTGCTGCAGCATACATCCATTTACTTTTAAATAACGAAACTACTTTTGTAGGTTGTTGTGTTTTCTGTACTATCTTTTCAGGGAAGGTAGAAAAATATCCTTCAGGAACTGTAAAACCAGCAGCTCTTTTTGGACCTACAATTTCTTCAAATTCAATTTGAACGTGTAAACGCTCTTGAAAATCTATAAAATAATCATCAGGAACTTTATAATTTGTTGTTTTTGGTATGTCTTTATGCTTTTCCATACATCTATAATCTAATAGCTTTAACTGCTATACATTTTTTAAATATTCTGTAATTTTTTTGGTTGCAATGTGATACGAACTTTTTAATGCACCCACAGAAGTATCCATAATTTCACTGAGTTCTTCGTAAGTAACATCTTCAAAGTATTTTATTTTAAAAACGGCTTGTTGTTTATCAGGAAGGCTTTGAATCGCTCTTTGCAATTTAATTTGAATTTCATCTCCTTCAAAATAGGGGTCACTTTCTAAAGAATTAATAATTCTGTCTTGTAGCTCTTCATTTGATATTTGATATTGTTTTGCCCTTTTATTTAAAAATGTGATAGATTCATTGGTAGCAATCCTATATAACCACGTATATAACTTGCTATCTCCTTTAAAAGAATGAATACTACGGTGAACCTTGATAAAAACATTCTGCAAAACATCATCTGTATCTTCATGATTCTTTACCATCTGTCGTATATGCCAGTATAGACGTTCTTGGTATTGTTGAACCAAAGTATTAAAGGCAGCGTGGTTTGGCTGCTTCTTTAAGTCTTCTATAAGCCGACTTTCTTTTGTTTGGGTTTGTATCACGATACTTTGACTTCTTTTTTATCAAAAAGTTTAATCTTAAAGAAATATTAATTTTTCATTGATAATGAACGTATTATGTTTGTGTGTAATTTTGAAAAATCGACAAAATGCACATTTTTTCGGATTAAGTGCAATATTCTTTGTTTATTTAAAACTATCCTATTATATTTGAACCATCATTAAACAATGATCGACCTAAATGAAACCCCAAATTCATAAGTTGATTTAATTCATATGCTTTTTGATATCGCGAGCCCCAAATGTGGTATCAATAAAGTTTATACTTAACCTGAAAAATAGCTACTTTAAAAAGTAGCTATTTTTTTATTCAAAAGATTGCATAGCAACTAGGTTATTGTATACTCCTTTTTTATCAAGTAACTCTTGATGCTTTCCTTGTTCTACAATAACACCTTTTTGCATAACAACTATTTGATCTGCATTTTGAATGGTAGATAAGCGGTGTGCGATGACTATAGAAGTCCTATTTTGCATCATGTTTTCTAATGCTTTTTGAACTAAACGTTCACTTTCTGTATCTAAGGCCGAAGTCGCTTCGTCTAGAATCATAATTGGAGGATTCTTTAATACAGCTCTAGCGATAGATAAACGTTGTTTCTGTCCGCCACTTAGTTTATTTCCACTATCTCCTATGTTTGTATCAATACCTTCGGGTAAATCTTTTACAAACTCCCAAGCATTTGCTATTTGTAGTGCATCTATGATTTCTTGATCTGTGGCATTTTCTTTTCCGAGATTGATGTTATTTCTAATACTATCATTAAATAGAATAGCATCTTGAGTTACCAATCCCATTTGCTCTCTTAATGATTTTTTAGTAATCTCTTTGATAGGAATACCATCTATTTTAATTTCTCCCTCATGCACATCATAAAAACGCGTCACTAGATTTGCAATAGTACTTTTTCCAGAACCAGACTGCCCTACTAATGCAACAGTTTGTCCTTTTGGGACCTTTAAAGAGAAGTTTTTTAAGACAGCTTCTTGATCATATTTAAAAGAGATATTATTGATAGTGATTTCTTTTGAGAATGGAGCAGCTATTTTTGCATTCGGAAGGTCTTGTATTTCTGTCTCTGTTTCTATAATTTCTAAAATCCGTGCAGCGGCAGCATCTCCTCTTTTTACAGAATAACTCGCTTTTGCAATCGCTTTTGCAGGTGTTAGTATTTGGTATGCAAGCCCCATATAAGCAATAAACGTAGCGCCATTTAATCCAGCATCAGTGCTTAGTACCATATTTCCACCATACCAAAGCAATGTTCCTATCACAGTGATTCCTAAAAACTCACTCACAGGTGAGGCTAGGTTTTGTCTATGTGTTAACCCATTGCTATAATTTTTAAAACGTTCTGTTGATACCTCAAAGTTATCTTGTAAACGTTCTTCAGCGCCAAAACCTTTAATGATTTTTAAATTTGCCAAAGTCTCTTCTACAAGTGAAAGTAAATATCCTTGTTCAGCTTGAACTAGATTAGACTTCTTTTTAAGCGTCTTACCAATACGAGAAATAATAAATCCGGCTACAGGAATAAAAATAAAAACAAACAAGGTAAGTTGCGGACTTATAAAAAGCATACTACCTATTGCAAATATAATGTTAAGAGGTTCTCTTACAAATAATTCAAGGATAGATAAGAAAGAGTGCTGTACCTCAAGAACATCAGATGTAATTCTAGCAATCGTATCTCCTTTACGTTTCTCTGAATAAAAACTAAGATTAAGACCTAATATACGTTTGTACATTACATCTCTTATATCTTTAAGGACACCATTACGCAAATATGTGATAAAAAAGTTGGCTAGATACCCAAATAGATTTTTTAAGAAGAATACGACGATCACAACGCCTACCATAATTCCTAGTACATATACTTCTCCGTGTTCGTCTATTTTTGTATTAATGAAATAGTTTAGACTATCTTCGAGATATCCTTTGACAGAAGGTGCTGTTTCGTATACGGGTTTCATTTTAACGGGCTCTACTTGTTTTAAGAGTACCGTAAGCATAGGTATTAATGAGATAAAAGAGAGAGTTCCAAATAATGCATAGAGTGCATTAAAAATAATATTCAGGACTCCAAATCTTTTATACGGAAGCGCAAAGCGCAAGATCTTTTTAAAGTAATTCATAAGAAATGTTACGCTTTCGCGAAAGCAAAATTAATTTATACGCCTAGTGCATTTTTTATGCCAGCAATACGGTTGTCTAATTCCGCTGAAATTGTGTCATAGTCTTTCAAGCTATCTAAAGGCTCGTTCACGCTGATATAAAACTTCACTTTTGGTTCTGTACCACTCGGTCTCGCGGCTATTTTACTTCCGTCTTCTGTATAATATATAAGTACGTTAGATGCTGGAATGTCAATAGGTTCTGTAAATCCAGTTTCTATAATCAAAGCGGTTTGAGATTGATAATCTTCTACGCGTATTACCTTACTGTTATTGATTTCTTTCATGGGATTTTCACGTAGATCTGCAAGCATCTTTTTAATTTCTGCTGCGCCAGATTGTCCTTTTTTCACAAGAGCAATCAGTGATTCTTTATAAAAACCATGTTTTACATACAAATCTTTTAATATTTGGTATAATGTTTTGCCTTGTGCTTTTGCTCTGGCAGCAATTGTACACGCCAATAATGTAGCAGTGACTGCATCTTTATCGCGTACAAAATCTCCCACCATATATCCGAAACTTTCTTCTCCACCACCTATAAAATATTGTTCTGGATGGTCTTTAATCATCTTAGCAATCCATTTGAAACCGGTAAGACCTGTTTTACATTCTACGTTATACGATTGCGCAAGTATATCCATCATAGGGGTAGATACAATGGTAGACCCTATAAAAGGGTTGTTGTGGCTGTTTTTGCTTTCGCGAAAGCGTTCTAATAAATAATCAGTCATTAAAATCATGGTCTGATTTCCATTTAGGATCGCGAGTTGCCCATCATCACCACGTACAGCAATTCCTAATCGGTCGCAATCTGGATCGGTTCCAATTACGATATCTGCATTTTTAACTTCTCCTAAATCTAAAGCCATCTTTAAAGCCGAAGGTTCTTCAGGGTTTGGAGAGGCAACTGTAGGGAAGTTTCCGTCGGGAACTGCTTGTTCTTCCACAATATGAAGGTTTGAAAACCCCGCTTGTCTCAAGGTATCTGGTACAAGTGTTATGGATGTTCCATGTAAGGATGTAAATACCACTGTGAGGTCTTCTTTTTGTTGAGATGTCACCTCTGATGTCACATTAGCAACACTTGCATCTACAAATGCCTTATCTACTTCTGTATCTATATAAGAGATACGTTCAGCTTGTTCCTGAAACTGAATATCTTTAAAATCTAAACGTTCTATTTCTTCAATAATCTCTTTATCCTGTGGTGGGACTAATTGTCCTCCATCTATCCAGTATACTTTGTAACCGTTGTATTCAGGTGGATTATGGCTTGCTGTAAGGACAATACCACACTGACAATCTAAATATTTTACAGCAAAACTAAGCTCTGGAGTAGGGCGTAAATCTGAGAATAAAAAAACGTCTATTCCGTTAGCAGAAAACACATCAGCAACCACTTTGGCAAGTTCTTTACTATTGTGTCTACAATCATACGCAATAGCCACTTTTAAAGAGGTATTAGGAAATGATCTTTTAAGGTAATTAGAAAGTCCTTGGGTGTTTTTTCCTAGGGTGTACTTATTGATTCTATTGGTGCCAGGTCCCATAATACCGCGCATGCCACCTGTTCCAAACTCTAGACTTTTGTAAAAACTATCTTCAAGTTCTTCGGGGTTATGGGCAATCATGTTTTTTATAGTCTCTTGGGTTTCTATATCAAAAGTGTCAGTAAGCCAAGTATTTGTTTTATCTAGAATTTCTGGTTTATGATAGATCATTTTTTAAAGTAAAGATTATAGTACAAAAATACGTTTTTGTGTTAATTTTTATCGGTAATTACTATTTTATACTTAATATCGATGATATTTGAGTAAAACTTAGTCAAAACTGTTTTTAAATCAAACCAAACCATTGAGATTTTTATTTACCATTATCGTTTTTATTTTATTTTCTATAAAAGTGTCTGCACAGCGAGATGCTGCCAATTGGTACTTTGGTAATTTTGCAGGATTAGATTTTAATTCTGGTGTTCCTGTAGTTATAGATGATGGAGCATTGGATACTACAGAAGGTTGTTCAGCAATTTCTAATAAAGATACAGGGGATATTCTTTTTTATACAGAAGGAACTACCATTTGGAATAGGAATAATGAGGTGATGTTAAATGGGACTGATTTACTAGGTAGTTTATCATCTACCCAATCTGCCGTAATTGTTCCATTACCAGGTAGCGATACTCTTTTTTATATTATTACAACAGATGAAGTCCAAGCCTACCAAAATAACGGAATAGGTAATGGAATAAATTATTCTATTGTTTCTATGTTGGGAGCCGGTGGGCTAGGAGAGGTCATTGAAAAAAACACAAATTTATTGATAGAAGGTTCAGAAAAAATTTCAGTTGTAGAAACAGCAGATGGAGTTAATTATTGGATTGTTACTCATTTTGGAAATAAATTTTATTCTTATTTATTGGATGCTTCTGGGATTGTTACACCTCCAGTAATTTCTACAATTGGGCCAGATATTGAAAATTTTGAGAATTTTAGAGGTGCTATGAAAATAGCTCCCAATGGATCTAGGTTAGCGATTTCACATTGTTTGTTTGAACCAAGTTTAGGAGGATTAGCCTATTTGTATGATTTTGATAATGCAACAGGAATGGTGAGTAACCAATTATTGATTGGTGACGACCTCGTGTATTATGGAGTCGAATTTTCATCTGACTCATCCAAATTATATTTCAGTGGGAAAACATTGGATAATCTAGGGCAGTCTGATCGTATTGTTATTGAACAATATGATTTAAATGCAGCATCTATAGTAGGTTCGAGGTATTCTGTGTTGAATCTAGAGAATGGGCTGTTAAGTGATCTTGCAGGTGCCTTGCAAATTGCCATGGATAGAAAAATATATCATGCACTTCCAAGTACGGGATTGTCAGTTATTAATAGCCCAAAGCTAGCTGGTCCTCTATCAAATTTTACTCAAGAGTCTGTAAATTTAGGTTTGAGAAGTAGTTCGTTTGGATTACCACAGTATATTCAGTCCTTTTTTGAATCTTTCATAACAATAGATAATGTTTGTGAGGGTGATGTAACTACTTTTACAGTAGATTCTAATGCAAATGTAACAGCTGCCTTGTGGGATTTTGGAGACCCATCTAGTGGAGTAAATAATACATCTACGGCAATTAATCCTAGCCATAGTTTTACAGATGGTGGATTGTATACTGTCACTGTTGAATTTCAATTTTCAGACCGTGTTCCAAAAACGTTTGTAGAGTTTGTTCAAATTATACCTCAGTTAGATATACCAGACAATATTACTTTTACGCAATGTGATATTGATGGGGTAGATGATGGGCGTAGTGTGTTCAATTTAATTGATTTTACAGATGCAGAGTTACAAACAGAAAATGTACAGTATAGATTTTATAATTCATTAACCGATGCACAATCGGGCCAAGATCAGATTTTGAGCCCTACTATTTATTTAAATTCTTTTAATGGAGAAACCATATATTTAGTCATTGGTAGTGATACGTCTTGTAATAATATTATAGAAATAACGCTGGATGTCTCTGTGAATCCTGCAGGCACTAATTTTACGTATGAGTTATGTGATATATTACTAAGTAAGCAAGATGTTTGGGCAGCGTTACAAAATTTAGCCAGTGTAATCCTTCAGAATTTTTCTAATGATTCTTCCGTAGCCTTTTATTTGTCTTTAAATGATGTTGTTGTGCAGGCTAATGAGTTAAATTTAAATACAGTGCCTCATTCCTTAACAGAATTAGGGTTTTTAAATGTCTTTTATATCGTATCAAATGATACGAACTGTCTTGCAGTAGGAGAGGTGACTTTTGATATTTTACGTGGTGTTGAAGAAGAAAATAAAATGGTGAACTTTTGTACTTCTGATGGAGGAGCATTGCTGACTCCAGATGATTCCTATGCTTCTTATCAATGGTCTACGGGAGAGACAACTTCAAGTATAGTTGTAAATGAGGTTGATAGTTATAATCTAGATGTTGTAACCTTAGCGGGGTGTGATGGTAAAATACAATTTGTTGTTACTGAGACAGAAATATTTGACATTAGTATCGAAGTTTCAGACTTTCAACAATATAATTCAATTATAGTGACGCCTAGTGACACATCATTAGATTTAATCTATTCTATAGATGGAGGAGCGACTTCTCAAACTCATGGTAATTTTACAAACTTAATTCCAAAGTATTATAATCTTGTGGTAAGAGATTTGGATGGGTGTAATGAGTATAATGAGATTATTTTAATACGAGGAGCTCCTCGTTATTTTACACCTAATAATGATGGTACTCACGACTTCTGGCATGTTAATGAGGCTGAAAACTATCAAGGAATGGAAGTTAAGATATTTGATAGATTTGGAAAACTACTCTATGAAATGGATAATAGGAATAGGGGATGGGATGGCACCTACAATGGGGTGTTAATGCCTACCAATGGATACTGGTACAAAATAACGTATGATGGCGCCGAGTATCATGGACACTTTACCTTAGTACGACGTTAATAGGTTGGATTATATAGTTTCTTTAATTTGATAACGCTCTTTATCTTTAGAAGATCGTTGTAAAAGTTCTCCAATAAATCCAGCTATAAATAATTGTACTCCCATAAGCATCGCTATTAAGGCAATATAAAATTGTGGTCTATCTGTAATTAAGCGACCTGTAGGGTTTATAAATAATTTATCTATTCCTAGGTATGCTGAAAAACAAAACCCTATAAAAAACATAAAAGCGCCTAATGCTCCAAAAAGATGCATGGGTCTTTTGGCAAATCGTGAGAGAAACCAGATGGTCAACAGATCTAAAAATCCATTAATAAAGCGCTCCATACCAAATTTTGTAGTTCCATATTTCCTAGCTTGGTGCTTTACTACTTTTTCACCAATATTAGAATACCCAGCATTTTTTGCTAGTACAGGAATATAGCGATGCATTTCTCCATACACATCTATTGTTTTTATAACATCATTCTTGTAGGCTTTCAATCCGCAATTAAAATCGTGTAACTTCAAGCCGCTTGTTTTACGAGCAGCTGCATTAAATAGTTTACTAGGAAGGTTTTTAGCGATGACCGAGTCATATCTTTTCTTTTTCCATCCAGAAACCAAATCATACCCTTCATCTGTAATCATCTTGTACAATTCAGGAATCTCTTCTGGGTTGTCTTGTAAATCGGCATCCATGGTAATAATAACATCACCCTGTGCTATGGCAAATCCAGCATGTAAAGCTTGAGACTTTCCATAGTTTTTACTAAAACGAATGGCTTTTACTTGAGTATGCTTTCGCGAAAGCGTATAAATTTCATCCCAAGATTGATCCGTACTACCGTCATCGATAAACAGAATTTCATAGGAAAAACCATTGGCTTCCAGAACTTCTGAAAGCCAATGGTGTAATTCTTTAAGAGATTCTTGCTCATTGAGCAAGGGGATAACAACAGATAGTTGCATAAAGTGTATTTAAATTTACCCTGCTATATTTTCGTTTTTCATAACAAGCCCTCCTATGAGAGAGTAGATAAGTCCAAAAAATAGACTTAATCCTAACCAGATAGAACTTCCTACTATCGGATCGGACATTTTTTCAACAAACCCTATGGTTTGATCTACTTGTGCTTCTGTTATATCTGGGTTTTCTAACATTTGATCCCTAACCACTTCAATGATTTTGGTATTGTATTCAGGATCAATTACATAATTAAATAAAAGCACATAAATAACATAAACTAATGCGCTTACAAGTGCTATTGCAACTCCAGTTTTAAGAGCTTCTCCTAAGCTTAAAAAACCATCGTTTTTAGCTTTGTAAGCTTTAATGCCTAAAATAATAACTAGAGGGAAAATTAGGTAATATAAGTATTGAGGCCATTGAATACCTTCTAATGGCATGCCCGTAACATACATTATTACAGCTATTAAAATCATTGTTACCCCTAGGATAATTCCATAATTCATAGCAAATTTACCAGGACTTAATTTTGTTGTGGTCATGACTTGATCATATTGTTGGTTATAGTCTCATTAGTACACAAAGATACCAAAACGTTACATTGTGCTAATTTAAATTTCATAAATTACATTTTTTTGTTTTTTTATCTATTTTTATATTTGTAGATAATGATTTTATATGTAAATTTGCACTTCGAAAAATCGAGCATTAATAAAGAGTAACGAGATGAAACAAGGTATACACCCAGAAAATTATAGATTAATTGCATTTAAAGACATGTCAAATGATGAAGTGTTTTTAACAAAATCTGCTGCTGAGACTAAAGAAACGATTGATGTAGACGGAACGGAGTATCCACTTATCAAGTTAGAGATCTCTAGAACTTCTCATCCATTCTATACTGGAAAAGCTAAATTAGTAGATACAGCTGGTCGTATAGATAAATTCAAAAACAAATATGCTAAGTTTAAAAAATAAGCTTACATATATACATATTTAAAAAGCCTTCCATCATTTGGAAGGCTTTTTACTTTTAGAGCATTGTATATAAAATACTACTATTGGTTTTTACTATGCTTATCTATTTATTTTGGTATCTCTACTTGGTATCTTTGTAAAACTAAACGATGTACGTATGTCAGAAATATTAAAAGCACTTGAATGGCGGTACGCCACAAAGAAATTTGATGCAAATCATAATTTGACAGATGATAAGATTGCAGTTGTTAAAAAAGCTTTTAATCTTACAGCTTCCAGTTTTGGGTTACAACCTGTAAAATTGGTGATTATACATAATCAAAAGCTTCAAGATGATTTAGTGTCAGTATCCATGAATCAACAACAAGTTGCAGATGCTTCTCATGTGCTTGTTTTTTGTATAGAAAAAAATATAGATCTATCATATATAGAAGCGTATTTTAAAAATGTAAAAGATATTAGGGATACTCCAGACGAAATATTACAACCTTACAGATCGTATTTGCATAGTCATTTTGAGAAAGAATCTCCTGAAGCGATTGATAGTTGGGCTACAAAACAAGCCTATCTTGCTATGGGAAATTTACTAACGATATGTGCTATAGAAAAAATAGACGCATGCCCTATGGAAGGATTTAATACAGAGCGCTATGATGAACTTTTACATCTTTCAGAAAAAGGACTCTCTTCGGTACTTGTGATGCCTATTGGATATCGTGCAGAAGATGATATGTTTGCCGATTTTAAAAAAGTAAGAAAAGCATTAGGAGAGGCTGTTATAGAATTTTAAATTAAGAGCAAAACAATATTCTGGCAAGATTCTTGTTATTTCAGTATCAAGAAAAAGTAAGAAAGAATATCAAATTTGTTTATTTCTTATAAAATTCTAAATTTGTTTGTGTAAAAAACTGTATGATGAAGCGTTTATTTTTTATTCTTTTTGTTGCTATTGTAGGTGTGTCAAATGCGCAAGAGGTAAACTGGCTTACAGATTTTGAAAAGGCAAAAAAGATTTCTAAAAAATCGAAGAAGCCAATTTTAATGTACTTTACGGGTAGTGATTGGTGTGGCCCCTGTAAAATGCTGAAAAAAGATTTTTGGCAGCACCCAGATTTCATAAAACAATCTAATGACTTTGTCTTGTTAGAAGTAGATGTTCCTTTTAGAGAAGATATCATTACTCCAGAGCATTTTAAAAAGAATAAAGCGCTCCAAAAAAAATATAATAAAGATGGTGCATTCCCTACACTACTGGCGCTAGATGGCAATGGGAAAGTACGAGAGCGTATATCTGCTTATAGTATGTTGAGAGACACTAGCGGGTATTTTTCCTTTTTAGATAAAGCTCGATCTATTAGGTAGTTGCTCATTTCTACTTCTATAAACCCATTTTATTATTATAATCCCTTTATATATAATTTGCATATTGATGTGTGTAGTTTGATATTTGCGATTAAATGCAACGCATATGTCTAAAGTCGTTTTAATAACTGGCGCTTCCTCAGGAATAGGAAAAGCAATAGCCTATTTTCTAGCTGAGAAGGGCTATACTGTATATGGTACAAGCCGTAACCCAAAAGCGGCTAAAGATGGGAAAGTGTTTATGATTCCTCTTGATGTTACACAAGCAGCTTCCATCACACAAGCGATTCAAACAGTGCTTAAGGATCAAAATCGTATAGATTTTGTAATTAATAACGCAGGAATGGGAATTACAGGTCCTCTAGAGGAAACACCAGATCAAGAAATAAGACGTGTTTTTGAAACTAATTATTTTGGTGCTCTTGAAGTCATAAAAGCGGTATTGCCTACAATGCGTAATCAGCGTAGTGGTATGATTATTAATGTAACATCTATAGCTGGTTATATGGGATTGCCTTATAGAGGATTGTATTCTGCCACAAAAGGAGCTTTAGAATTGGTTACAGAGGCAGTAAGTATGGAGGTAAAGAATTTTGGAATTAACGTTGTTAATGTAGCTCCAGGAGATTTTGCAACCAATATTGCTGCAGGTAGATATCATACACCTGTTTTTGAAAACTCTGCATATAAAAAGAATTATCAAATGAACTTAGATTTAATGGATGCTCATGTAAATGGTGGAATGAATCCTATTGAAATGGCAAAAACAGTTTATAAAATTATCAACACTAAAAACCCTAAAATACATTATAAAGTTGGTGGTTTTATGCAAAAATTTTCAATTGTTTTAAAGCGAATTCTACCTGACAGAATATATGAGAAGTTACTTATGAATCATTATAAAATCTAAAAATTTACTCAATAAAAATAGGTTTATTTTCTATAGGATGTAAATAAGTATCTAAAATTGCT